>CATPAM010000001.1 GCA_955651735.1 Candidatus Acidiferrales bacterium
GGAGTAATTTCGCTCGATTTGATCTCGGTCTCGAGCTACGGAAGCGGGACACACACATCTGGAGAGGTGAAGCTCACGCGCGATCTGGATTCCAGCATTGAGGGGAAGACCGTGATTGTGGTCGAGGATATCCTCGACACCGGCATGACGCTACAATATTTGCTGCGGATTTTCGAGCAGCGCAAACCCAGACGGATTCGTGTGGCGGTGTTGCTGGATAAACCGGAGCGACGCCTCGCCAAAGTCCGCGCGGATTACGTGGGCTTCACGATTCCCAACGAATTCGTGGTGGGATACGGGTTGGACTATTCCGAGCGCTACCGCAATCTCGCGGACGTGGGCGTGCTAACGCTGGGCGCGAAAGTTAAAAAATCATAACGAATGGCGTCCGGGCGGCCAGCGACCGCGCTCCTGTTATAATGTACGTACGGCATGAATCCCACTGACGAACACACAACCCTAGCCGCACCGGCTCCCGAGGTTTCCGCCGAAGTGATGGCTACGCTTACGGAGATCGGCGAAGAGGTGAACGCTTCGCTGGATCTCGACGAAGTGCTGGCGCGCACCGCGGCGCTGATCAAGAGGCACATCGATTACGAAATTTTCGGCGTGCTGATGTTCGACGGCGACGGTACTCACCTGAAGCACCGCTTTTCGATCGGGTATCCGCGCGAGCTGGCGGAGAATCTGCGCGTTCCGGTGGGGCAGGGAATAACCGGCATCGCGGCGGCGACGGGCCATTCCGTGCGCGTGGGCGATACGCTGGCCGATCCTCGTTACATTAATGCCATCGAAAATGTGCGCTCGGAGCTCGCCGTGCCGCTGATGCTGCGCAACCGCTGCGTGGGCGTGCTGGATATTCAAAGTCGGCATCCGGATTATTTCACGCGCGAGCAGCAGAAGATTGTGACGCTATTGGCGAGTCGGCTGGCCATTGCGGTGGAAAACGCGCGGTTGTTCGAGAAGGTGCGGACGCAGGCGGAAACGCTGCTGCTGCTGAACGAAGTCAGCCGCGAAACGGGCTCCATCTTGGATGTCGAAGAGCTCCTGCGTCTCGCTGCAGAACAGACCAAGCGCGTGATCGATTATCAAATTTTGAGCATCATGCTCTACGACGAAGAGCAGAAAGTGTTCCGGCATCGCGTGGACGTGAAACACGGGCAGCAGGCGCAAGGGAAGCTGCGCGTGGCCGTCAGCGAAGGCATTGTCGGCGCGGCGGCCACACTCAAGGAACCTGTCGTTGTTCCGGACGTGACGGTTGATCCGCGCTACCTGATGGTGAATCCGGAGACGCGTTCCGAGCTGGCCATACCCATGATTCACAAGGGCAAAGTGATCGGCGTGCTGGACCTCGAGAGCCCGCAGCCAAATTACTTCACGGAGGATCACGTACAGACCCTTTCGATTCTTGCGGCGAACCTTGCGGTGTCGCTGGAAAATGCGCGCTTGTACGAGCAGGTGGCGCGTGATGAAGCTCGACTCGAACGCGACTTGCAGGCGGCGAAGCGCATTCAGGGCGCGCTGCTGCGTCCGGTGCCGACGGAGGATTTTGGTGTGGACCTGGCGGCGCGGTATCTCTCCGCGCGTGAAGTGTGCGGCGACTTGTACGAATTCTTGCGCTACGGACCGCATCAGCTGGGTATTGCGCTCGGAGACGTGAGCGGCAAAGGGACCGCGGCCGCACTGTACGGGGCGGTTTCCATCGGCATCATGCGCAGCCTTGCGCCACAGAAGCTGCAACCGGCGGAGATGCTGCGGCAGATGAACCAGCTGGTGGGAGAGCGGCGCATCGAAGGGCGATTTATGACCGCGTGCTTCGCGACGTGGCAAAGAGGGCGCAGCAAGCTGCGGGTGGCGAACGCGGGGCAGTCACAGCCGCTGCTCTACAAGGATGGCCGCTGCGGCAAGATCGAGCTTACGGGTTTCCCGCTTGGCATTTATGAGGATGTCACCTACGACGAGTGGGGCGTGACGCTGGCGCCGGGCGACATCCTGGTGTTCCATTCCGACGGGATCGCGGAAACGACGAATACTGAAGGGCAGTTTTTTGGCACGCAGCGAATGCGCAAGCTGATCGAGGACAAGCACGAAGTAACGGCTGCGGAGCTTGCGGATACTGTCCTGCGCGAGGTGGACTGGTTTGCAGACAGCGCGCCACTGGCGGATGACCGCACCTTGGTTGTGATGAAGGTTCGATGAGCGGGGTGACCGCGCAGCAGGGCAAGAAGCTTTCCTTCCTTGGTGCCGGCCGGGTTAAAGCCCGGCCTCTACAACGGGTCGATCCGGCAACGTTCACGCCACACTTTTCCTGGAAAAAATCCGGCGGCAAGTCCGATGGCGGTGAATCGGTTTGCTGCGAGGGCATTTCGCTGAGCGACATAGCGGAAGAGGCGGGCACGCCGACTTACGTCTACAGCCAGGCTGCGATTGGCGACGCTTACAATGAGCTGGTAACTGGGCTCGGCGCTCTGCCGCATACGCTTTGCTTCGCGGTGAAATCGAACGGCAGCCTGGCGATTCTCAAGTATTTGGCCGGCTTGGGCAGCGGCTTCGATATTGTTTCCGGGGGCGAGCTGCAGCATTTGCAACGCATTGGCGTGCCTGGCAAACGCATCGTGTTTTCGGGGGTGGGCAAGACGCGCGAGGAGATGCGCGAGGCGCTGCGATATCGTGCGAGTGGGCGCAGCGGCGCGCGCGGCATCTTGCTTTTCAATATTGAGTCTGAAGCGGAGCTTGCGGCGTTGTTGGAAGAATCCGCGCGGGAACGAAGGCGCGGCGCGGCGGTGCCAGCGGTCTCGATTCGCGTGAATCCGGATGTACCGGCCGGGGGGCATCCGCACATCTCGACCGGGCGCCACGAGCACAAGTTCGGGTTGGATTGGGAGCAGGCGCGACGGTTGTATCTGGCGTACCGCGATTCACGAGACATTCAATGGCGGGGAATCAGCGTGCACATCGGCTCGCAGATCGTGGCGCTCGGTCCGTTTCAGAGGGCGCTGCGACGTTTGGCAGGCTATGTCAGTGAGCTGCGCGACGCGGGAATTCCGCTTGAGTACCTCGACTTCGGAGGCGGGCTGGGCGTTCGCTACACAGACGAGAGAGTGCCGGCGCGAAAAGAGTACGCGCGGATGGTGGCGCAAGCCATTCGCCCGTTGCGCTTGCATCTTTTGCTGGAGCCCGGGCGGACGATCGTCGGACCCGCGGGGGTTTTGCTGACGCGTGTTCTTTATGTGAAGGAGAATCGCGGCAAGAGGTTCGTGGTGGTGGATTCGGCGATGAATGACTTGATGCGGCCGGCGCTGTACGGCGCGATTCATCCCATTACGCGCGTTACGCGCGAGAGGGAAAATCATTTTGGTCGACAACGCGCGGATGTGGTCGGCCCGGTTTGTGAAACGGGGGACTGTTTTCTGCGCGATTGGCCTTTGGGAGATGTGAGAGCGGGCGACGTGCTGGCGATCTGGACCGCCGGCGCGTATGGAATGTCGCAATCTTCAAACTACAATGCGCGATGCCGTCCGGCGGAAGTCCTGGTGCAAGGGAATCGCTACCGCGCTGTCCGCCGCCGCGAAGTGCAAGGCGACCTGCTGCGCACGCAGGTGTTCTGATGTGTGCTTGCCCTAGAGACTAGCGACGACCAGGGCATAAAGGCCAGCACCTACTTCGTTGTTCGTCCTGGTCTAAAAGACCCAAAGCCTCAGGCCTAAAAGGCAGGCCTGAGCTACAGGTTACTGGGCTAAATCCGACCTCTACGGAGTTAGCGACCGCGCCAAGCAGGGGCGCAGCAGTGCCTGCCTGCCGCTGGCGGGCTGGGCCACAAAAACCGATTAGGCTTCGCCCCACTTCAGCTTGCTGCGCAAAATTTCGAAATAGGATTTCTGGGCGGGTTGAATCAGCTTCAAACGCTGCGCCGATCTTCTCATGCGCACTACATCGGCGGCCTGCATGGGGATTCCGGTTTGTCCGTCGAGGGTCAGATAGACGGATTGCGTATCGCCGGACAGATGGACTTCCACCAATGAGGAATCGCGAACGACCACGGAACGATCGGTCAAGGTATGCGGGCAAATCGGAGTGATGATCCAGGATTCCACGCCAGGATGCACGATGGGTCCGTTAGCGGAAAGGGAATAGGCAGTGGAGCCGGTTGGGGTGGCGACAATCAGTCCATCAGCGCGGTAGCGGCAAACAAAATCGGCGTCGATGCGTAACTGCAAGTCGATCATGCGGGCCAGCGCACCTTTGTGAATCACGGCTTCGTTGACCACGGCTTGACTTTCGATGACTTCGGCGTCGCGATGCAACTCGACATCCAGCATCACGCGATCGCTGCAGGAAAATCTACCTTTCAGGATGTCTTGGAGCGCGGGATACATTTCTTCCAGCTTGAAGCTGGTGAGAAAACCGAGGCTGCCCATGTTGATGGGAAGAATGGGGATACCGAGAGGAGCAGCAACGCGTGCCGCGGCGAGCAGCGTGCCATCGCCGCCAAGGACCAGCAACAGCTGCGATTCTTCCGCAACTTCGAGGCGGTCGCGTCCCTTGGGCAGAGTGTGCAAGGCGTCCGCGGTTTCCAAGTCGTATAAGGCGCGAATCCCGCGGGCTTCGAGCCAGCGCAGCAAAGGCGGCACGACGCCTTCCAGGTCGGAACGTCGCGGGCGGGAGATTATGCCGATGGTGTGAAACATTGCGGGCTTCTGCATGCGTTCTGGGATTCTACTCCAGGCCCTTTTTTCGCGCGTGCAGAAAATACTCCTGATTGCCTTCGGCGCCGGTCAGGCGGCTGTGACGAGTGCCGAGGACTTCGAGTCCGAGGTGTGACGCAGCGTCGCGAACGGCGGCGACGGCTTTGTCGTGTAATGCCGGGCTGGAGACGATGCCGCCGGGGCCGACATCTTCGCGTGGCAATTCGAATTGCGGCTTTACCAGGATCAGGAGATCGGCGCCGGCTTTGGCGACAGCCACCGCACCCGGCAGAACTTTGCCGACCGAAATGAACGACACGTCGAAGGCGAGAAGGTCGACGGGCTCGGGAATATCGTCGGCGCGTAAATCGCGGGCATTGCGGGTGACGCGAAGGACACGGGGATCTTTGCGCAGCTTCCAGGCCAATTGGTCGAGATTGACGTCGACGGCGTAGACGCGCGCGGCGCCGCGTTGAAGCAGGCAATCGGTGAATCCGCCGGTGGATGCTCCTACGTCCATGCAAACGCGTGCGTCGGGGTCGATGGCGAAGTCCTCCAGCGCGCCTTCCAGCTTAAGGCCGCCGCGGCTGACGAATTTTCCGGCGCGGCTGCTGACCTCGATGCGCGCTTCCGGCGAAAAGAGAGTGCCGGCTTTGTCAGCGCGCGCGCCATCGACCGACACTTCGCCGGCGAGGATCATGGCCTGGGCTTTGGCGATGGAATCGGCCAGGCCGCGCTCGACAACCAGTGCATCGAGCCGCTTTGGAGTGGATTTCGCGGTCATGGCAAGTGAGGAATGATTAGGTTCGGCGAATCACCAGATACTCAGCGATTTCGCACAAGCGGCTTGCTCCTTCGCGGTAGGGGGCAAGCTCCGCGATGGCCTTGCCGGCGAGATCATTTGCGATTTCGTGGGAACGCTGCAGTCCGTGAATTGCGGGATAGGTGGCTTTTTGCTGGGCGATATCTTTCCCCGCGGTCTTGCCGAGTGCGGCGGAGGATTCTTCGACGTCCAAAATGTCGTCGGTGACTTGGAAGGCCCAGCCGATGGTTTCGCCGAAGCGGCGGAGTCGCGCGACGTCATCGCTGCCCGCGCCGGCGCAGAGTGCTCCTGCGGTGACAGCAGCGCGAATCAGCGCTGCGGTTTTCGAGCGGTGAATGTATTCGAGCATTTCTGGTTCGATGCGCTGGCGCTCGGCTTCCAAATCGGCGACCTGGCCGCCGACCATGCCGTTTATGGTGCCTGCGGCGGTGGCGACTTCTTTCACCATGGCGACGCACTGGACGGGCGGGACGGGCGTTGCGCTGATAGTTTCGAATGCGAGGGTCAGGAGCGCGTCTCCGGCCAGGATGGCGATGGCTTCGCCAAATTTTTTGTGGCAGGTGGGTTTGCCGCGGCGCAAGTCGTCGTTGTCGAGAGCGGGCAGGTCGTCGTGGATCAGCGAATAGGTGTGAATCATTTCGATGGCGCAGGCGGGATGCAGAGCGGAGGTGACATCGGGGGCGAAGATTCGCGCCGTTTCTAGGCAGAGGATCGGGCGGATGCGCTTGCCTCCGGCGAAGACGCTGTAGCGCATGGCTTGGTGGATCAAGGCTGGGCGTGCGGATGCTTGCGGGAGGAGGCGCTCGAGGGCGGCGTCGACGGCCAGGCGCTCGTCTTCAAAGAATGCGGGAAGTTTCATCGCGGCGGAAGTGGAATGGGGCATGAGTATCCGGGCACGCTCAAGCTTCATTTGTTTTTACTGGCTCGAAGGGCTCGGCGGCGAGTTTTCCGTCAGCTTTCTTCAGCAAAATCTCGACGCGTCCTTCGGCTTCTTCGAGCTGCTTCTGGCACTCGCGGGAAAGCGCGACGCCTTCCTCGAATAGTTTCATGGCCTCGTCGAGGGCGAGCTGCGGGCTTTCGAGGCGGCGGACAACTTCTTCGAGACGCGCGAGGGACTTCTCGAAATCGGGCTTCTTGGGCGGGTCCGGTTTCTTTGCAGGTGTTGAGTTCACTCGAGCAAACTTTCTTGCTGCAGCTAGCAAGCAGCATTCTACGGCACGTCTTGGATCGCAAACAATCTTATATCAACGGTATGGGATCACGGCGCGGGCTTCAGGGTCAGAATATGCTTCCGCGAATTCACTTCGGCGAGGTCGCTGAAGGTTTGGTAGATTGGGCGGCCCTCGTACCAATAGGGAAACTGGTCGGTGTAGTGGGCGCTGCCGGGCTGGCCGGATTGGCCGCCGGGGATGAGCATGATGGACTCGTCCCAATTTCCGAGGTTGGCGACAAAACGCATGGCCGGACCGTGATGCTTGGTGGCGGCGCGCGGGCTGTAGGCGGTGCCGGATTGCGGCTTGTCGGTGATGCTCAAGAAAGTTTTCAGGAAACCCGAACGCCCGAGGGGATGCACGATGTCCAGCGCATCAAATTGTTTCCAGGCCCAGTCCTCGGTGAGCGGCTTCTTGCTCAGTTCCATGAGGCGGGCGACGGCGCGGTCTGCGGCGGCGATGGTGAACTCGTCATAGGTCTTGTATCCGACTGGGAGCCACTTCGCGGGGCGGTCGGTTAGAATTTTCTGCAAGAATGTGGTGCTTCTCCAGGAATACAGGCGTGTGTCTTTGCCGAGATATGGTTCGAGGAGGAGGGCAATCGCGGTGAGCCGCGTTTCCTCCAGGAACGAGACTTCCGGGGAGTCTGCGTCGGCGATTCCGTTCCAGTCCTTGAGACCGTCGATCAGCTTCTTGGTGCGCGCATCTTTCGGCTGGGTGGTTTTCGCGGCGGCGGAAAGTTGATCGGCCAAGAACGCGTGGGGATAGCTGTAGGTGTCGGTTTGCACTTTGAGCATGTCCTCCGGGCGCAGGCCGCCCTTGTCGAGCAATAGATCGTAAATGCGCGCAGTGCGGTAGGGCTCCTCCCAGCGGTCGGTGAGATATGGCTTGTAGTTGGGGCCGACGACGCGGGCGTTGGCGGTGACGATCAAGCCACTGTCGGGATTGAGCGCTTGCGGGAGTTGATCGAAGGGAAGGTAACCGGACCATTCGTAGTCGTCGGTGTCGCCGGGGACGGGAATTTCGCCGTGACCTTTCTTGCGAATGGGCACGCGCGCGGCCATCAAGTAGCCTATGTTTCCGTCGACGTCGGCGTAGACCGCATTTTGCGCGGGGCCCCAGACACGCTTCATCACATTGCGAAATTCTTCCCAATTTCGCGCTTTGCCCATCCAGTTGTAGGTGTTGGCGAGACCTCCCGGCTCGGTGGCGGTCCAGCGCAGGGCGTAAGCTTTGTCGGTGTCGCGGCGCACGACTGAACCGTGGCGGGTCACCAAAACTTTCAGGTGTTCGTCGGGGCCGCCCTTCACGCGAATCGTTTCGTCGTAGACTTGCGCTTTGGTCCATGCGCCGCGCACGCGGTATTCGTCGGGAGCGGCAGGGTTGAAGGTCTCGACGTACAAGTCCTGCACATCGGCGCCGTTGTTGGTGAATCCCCAGGCGATGCGATCGTTGTGGCCGATGATCACGAGGGGTGCGCCGGGCAAAGCGAAGCCTTTGACGTTCCAGCCCGGCGCGGTGACGTGAACTTCGTACCAGATTGGCGGCAGGTTTAGCTCCAGGTGCGTGTCGTTGGCGAGCAGCGGCTTTCCGGTTGAGGTGTGCGCGCCGTTGACAACCCAGTTGTTGCTTCCCAAGCCGCGGCGAATTTCGTGTTGCATATCGAGCAAGGAATCGCGGACATTTACGGCGAGGGCCGAGGTCAGGTCTGGAGATGGACCCGCGGGATCGGCGTCGGCGGCGCGAGCCTTGAGCACCGCGTCCGGTTCCATGTCATCGTCGTCCTCATTGTCCTCGTCGATCTGCACGCGGGTGCGTTGCGAGCCGTCATTCGGAACGTTGGGATCGCCGATTACGAAATGATCCATGGGGGCCTCGGGTGAGAAGAGCTCTTTGGCGCGCTCGGGGCCGACGCGCGCTTCCACGGCAGCGCGGTCCAATTCGCGTTCCCATGTGTTTGTAAGCGTGCGGTACATGTAGGCGGAGATGGTGAGGCTGTCGGCGGCTTGCCAAGGCTGAGGTTTGTATTTCAGGAGGGAGAACTCGAGCGGCAGATGAGTGCCATGCTGGTCGATGAAGCGATTCACGCCGCGGGCGTAGGCTTCCATGATGACGCGCGAGTCTTTATCCATCAGGTCGAGGTCACGCTCGGCGGCTCGGCCAAATTGCATGGTGCGGAAGTCTTTGTCGATCGCGAGGGTGGTTTGGCCGAGTATCTCGGAGAGCTGGCCGCGGGCGACGCGCCGAAGTAGATCCATCTGCCAAAGGCGGTCCTGGGCCATGACGTAGCCTTGTGCCTCGGCCACATCTTCGACGGAATCGGCGCGAATGTGCGGCACGCCCCAGCGGTCGCGATCCACGGTTACTTCTTTCTGCAGACCGGGCAGCACGGCGCTGCCGTCTAACTGCGGCAGCGGCTGGTAGACCAGCCACCAAATGAGAGCGCCTCCGAGAATCAGAACAATCCCAAAGAGCCAAAACAGAATCCGCAAAATCGTTCGCAAACCGACCCCTTAGTAGTGACGAACAGTGAGTTTAGAGGAGCCAACGGACACACGCAACCGCGCTTACCAAGCGTCAGTCGGAAGCGGCAGCGAAGGGGAGTTGGTTGTCGGCGGGCGAAGGGAGTGCCACGAGTTGAGGCGGCGAGGCGGGCTTCGGGATCAGCGGCTTGCCGAGATAGGTGTCCAGCAGATGTTTTGCCGAGGCCAGACGCGCGGCGTTCTCCGCAGAATCGACAAGCCCAGGAACGTGCAGCAGCACGGCGGCGGCGGTTTTCTCGACGCGAAACCCATTGTCGCGTTCGATCTTACGCTTGCGCAACCCGCGCGCCAGTCGAACGACTCCAGCCAGCGCTCGCACGTTAGCCTGCTGGTCTTCGTGCAGTCGGGCGAAGGCGCTGTCCGTCGTCGTTTTGGGTTCGGCGCCACGGTGGTAACGAACCGTCCAGGCTAGCAGCTCCCATTCTTTGTGCGTCCAGGACGGCGGGGCAGGCCGCTCGAGCAAGAACCGAAGTGCCGCTTTTCTGGGCGGCTTGCCCGTGCCCTTCAGGTTGATGCCGCAGAGCCGCGCTGCTCCGCGCAAAACACGCCGCATGTCTGCGTCGTCAAAGACCGGAGCAGTGTGCGCGCGGCCCAGCGCATCGAACAACGCCACCGATAAGCGAGAAATGTGCGCGGCGCGGAGAGGATGCGCATCCGCGGCGCGCGCGGTGGTGCGGAGGCGGGCAATCGCGGCTGTTTCGAGGCGCTTGCCATGCGCCAGGGCTTGTTGCCACTCGTTCCAGACGCTGTCCTCGCCGATGGCCAGCTCGCGATACTCTTGCAACCGCGCGCTGCGCTGGCGCTCGATGGTGCGTTCCCACTCCGGCTGCAGCTCGGCGGTTTCGCCGGTAGCCTTCTGCTTGATAATCACGCGCAGCACGTCAAGATCGTGCACCTCGCCCAGGATGTCCTGGAGCCGCTTCAGATTCGCGCTCCACGCCGCGTACTGCTGTGGCAGCAGACTCTCCACTGTGTAGCGAAATTTCTTCAGTCCAATGCGAAGCCCGTGCCAGGTGGCCGGCTTGTCCGCGCGCAGGGCCTTGGCGTGTAATTCCTTCGCTTCATTCAGCCGCTCGATGGCCAGGCATTGCGCGGCGAGGCTGCCGGCGGGCACGAGGCGAACGCGCTTGCGCAGCTTGCGCTCCAGGCGCTGCCAGCTCTTCTCGTCAAACTTGCCTGCCAAGCGCAGCGCTTCCTGCAGCAGCTTAGGTTCTCTTTCCTGGAAGAAATTGTGAAGGGCGACGCGGAGCTTGTCGTTTTGCGCGCCGTGTTCGGCCACCCATTCATCCATGATTTGGGTGTCGCGCAGTTCGCCGAGCTTGCGGAAGAGCTTCTTCGGCAACCGCCGCATTTCGTGCCAGGCAGGATCGGGGTCGACTTCTCTTATGACCGCGGCGACGGAGCGGCAGCGCCGGATGGCCACGCGCAAATCGTGGACGGCGTCTTTGTTGGGCGCAGTTTGCAGAGCGTCCAGTTCCTTGGGCACTCGCTGCATCCAATAAGTCAGACCACGATGCTCCGGGGGGTTCCCGGGAAGAGGGGAAGCGGTAGCCATGTATGCCTCTTAAACCGTCCGGCACCGCGGTGGGAGGCGGCCCCGACCGAACGGAACCTGACAGCCTATCCCTCCGTATTGGCGGAGTCCAGTGGGGCTGTGGAAAACTCAAGTGGCGGGCGCGCGAGCCTCATGCTATTTTCCTAATAGGCCCGGAGTGGCGGAACTGGCAGACGCAGCAGACTCAAAATCTGCCGGAGCTTTGCTCTGTGTGGGTTCGACTCCCTCCTCCGGGACCAATTCTTCAGGCTTCCTATCATCCCAAATCCCACTTGATCAGCAGAACATGTTTCTTAGGACTGTTCGTTGGCGCGAACTCGGTGGGGAGATAGCAAGCCGTGCCCTGACGCAAAGCCAAGGTTGCCACGCAGACTCTTTACTCTTCCCCGCAAGGTGGAGGAAGGGTCAGGGCTTTTTGTCGAGGGCTGGCAAGTCTGGGGGTTGGTAATAGACTTTGCTGCCGCCGGCCTTCTGCACTTCGTCGGCGAAAGTTGTGCCGTAATCGCGCTTGGCGTCGGAGAGGGCGTAGGCCTGACGTTTGTAATTCCAGCTCTTGGGATTGAGGCGCTGGGCTTCCCTGAAGTGCGGAATGGCTTCCGTCAGGTGGCCATTTTTGTAGAGATACTCGCCCAAGCCGAACTGTGCGGCAGCGAGAACGAAATTCGGGTCATTCACGCTTAGTCTTTCGCGCAGCTTTTCCTCGCTCATCGCGTAGACGCTCTTGCCGCTTTTTTCGACCCAGTCTTTCAGCGCCGTGAGATAGGGCTCGGAGTCGAGGCCAGTGAAGGTCTTGAAGCGATCATCGACGAAGGCAACTTCATTGGAGCGCACGATTTTTCCTTCTTCGTTGATCCACACGCCGGTGGGGACGTTCACCATGTTGTAGAGCGTGGAGACGAGGTGCTTTTCGTCGATCAGGGCGGTGTAGGTTGGACTGGCGGCGGTGATCCACGGACCGGCGTCTTTCACGCCATTGGTATCCTGGGCGACAGAAATGATTTCGAAATTCTTGTCTCTTAGCTGCAGATAGATTGCTTGCCAACCTGGCAAGTCAAAGCGGCACCCTCACCAGGAAGCCCAAGTAACGAGCAGAACTTTCTTCCCACGGAAATTCGAGAGCGAGTGTAGTTTGCCGGCCATGTCCGGGAGGGTGAAATCAGGCGCCTGGAGCGAAGACAAACCCTCGCGCTGGTCCGAGCGCAGACCGAAGTACCAGGTGGCGAGCGCTTCATCGTGGGCGACGGGTTGATTCACCAAC
>CATPAM010000002.1 GCA_955651735.1 Candidatus Acidiferrales bacterium
CTCGAACACGACGCCTACGAACTGGGCCTGACCCTTGAGGACATCCGCACCTGGCAGCCGCCGCCCGAGACGACCACCCGGCGGCGCACGAGGAAGTAACCATGCCCGAGAGACTCATCAGCGACGTTGCCGTAAGTGTCTTTAGAACGTTGTCGAGCAGGCGCTGCACGCCGGCGGAAAAGACTTTTTCCTCGCGTTCCTCGGCGTGATAGCCTTTGACCACGCGCACGCCGCCAAGCGATTCGGTCAGCCGCCCGGTCACTTCAGCATTGATCTTCGGACGCGCCCGGAAGATGGGCCGCATGGTCTTGAACGCCTTATTGATTCCCACGCCGAAAACCAGAAGGATGCCAAACGCGAGCGCCGTCATCAGGACGCTGGTGTGAATCAGATACACCAACGCAAAGATCGCCGTCATGAGCCCGCCGACAAATTCCACTAGGCCGGTTCCAATCAGATTTCGTACGCCCTCGACGTCGCTCATGATGCGCGAGACCAACACGCCGGTCTTGTTGGCGTCATAAAACGAAATGGACAGCCGCCCAATGTGCGCCTGAACCTGCCGCCGCAGCTCGGTAATCATTTTTTGCGCGGATTTGGAAAGAAGCTGCGTTAGCGTAAACGAAGTAAGCCCCTGCCGAATCGTCGCACCCAGCACAGCCAGAACGATGGGCGTCAGGAGCTGGATTTGTCGTTTGCCAATGACATTGTCGACAAAATATTTCGTGGAAGCCGGCAGCACCAGGCCGGCGACGCGGTTCACCGCCATGAGCACGAAGCCCAACGCGAGCAGGCCTCGCCTCGGCTTGATCAGCGCCCAGACGTCCGGAAGATTCTTCCAGGCATTCTTGCGCTTTTCTGTTTTCTGTTCGCTTTGCGCGCTCATTTGGATTCGCCGGGTATCTTAGCTCTTTGGATGCGGCCGGCCACACAAAAACTATGCGCAACGCGCCTAGCCATTCGGCTAGGTGGGAATAGGTGCCGTTGATGTATGCAAAGGGGAACTCGCTCTAATCCGCGGCCGCTCCCCCACGAGGCAGGTGCGCAGCGGCCGGGCGGTCAAGGATCAGGACGCTAGAGATGAACTCGCTCAACGTAATGCCCAGTTGGCCCCAGAGCCGGCGCTTCAGACTGGTGTAATCCTGCGTGCCGCTAAAAAGATCTCCCATAAGCTGCCGGAACACAGGACTGCGCCGCAAAAACTGCACCATGCGCGTGGTTACCGCCGTGCCCAGGAACGAGCCGCGATAGAATCGCCGCACAATGCGCGCGGCAAATTCCAGCTCCGCCGAGAACGCCGCCTTCACGCGCGCTGGATACTTTTCCGGGCAGCCTTCCACAAGCGCCCGACCGAGCAATTCGCCGGAGCGCATGGCGTAGAAAAGCCCTTCGCCGGTGAGCGGGTCCACCCACGCCGCCGCGTCACCAATCATCGCCCAATTCTTGCCCAGTACCCTGCGCTCCGAAAACGTGCGTTCCCGCGGCGACGGCAAAACGTGGCTGTAAAATTGCGCACCCTCGGTGGGAATATTTTTCTTATGGACAAAGCTCTGTAAATGCGAGCGCAGCTCCGTGCTCGTATGCGAGGACATGCTGCCACAAATGCCCACCGACAAGTGGTCGGAGCGCGGAAACGACCAGATATAGCCCTCAAAGTGCGGCAGAAACTTTACCGTGATCGCATCGCAGGTCTGCGGCACGAAATATCCCTGCGTCATTTCCAATTCATCGCGTTCCAGTGGCCGCGTTCCCGGCAGCAAGCGATTACGGGCCCCTGCCGCCAGCACCAGAAAATCCGCCGTGCGCCACTCGCCGTCAACGCAATAGCGCGGCTTGGCCGCCGCCGTGTCCACGCTGATCACATGAGAGCGCTGCACCTTGCAGCCGGCATCCGCGGCGCGCGTGAGCAGCATGCCGTTCAGCACCGTGCGCGAATAAATAACGATCGGATGGCTCATATCGAGCATCACGCTCTGCTCGTTGCTGCTGATCAACTCGATCGAGCTCACCAGCTTTTTGGGATAAGGATTATCGAGAAGGAAAGGGAAGCACTCCACCGCTTTATGGGTCAGCCCGCCGCCGCAGGGCTTTTCCCAAGCCAGGTGCTCATCAAAAATGTGGACGCTGTGCCCCCCGCGCGCCAACTGTTCGCCGCACATCGCTCCCGATGGCCCGCCACCGACAATCGCAATCTCTGTCATGTTTTGGTAGCTCGCCGAAGCTCCGCATTCGCTCCCTGCGCGCGAATTTGCAGGAGAAGGCCCTTTCCGTCCAAAGAGCCTGTTCAGGTGACGGGGAAAATCACCAAGCAGAATCCAGCCAGAAGTATAGCACCGAAGACCGCTGCGGCAATTGCAGATCCGGTCTGGCGGCGCACGAGGTCCATGCCCAATCGCTGGAAGATGAAAACGAGCGCAAGGTAGACGGCGAGGAGAATCACGAGGATGGCTCCGCTGTGCAGCACGAAAATTCCAAAGACGAGAGCGATAAAAGCGATCAACCGCAGAGCCAGAGCCAACCAGATGCGCGCCGCGCTGCTGCGCACGGCCAGCGGTCCGAGCAGTAATTCCTCAGCAAGGAGATACGCAAGCGCTGCCACGAACAAGACTGGGAAACGCGCCCAGCGCGCCCAGGAAAGCCAAGCCTCCATGAACGTCGCGTCGAACCAACCCGTAACCAGCAGATGCAGGACTAGTCCAGCCAGCAACGCCAGCAGCAGAGCGCTGATCTTTGTCGGGAACAGCGCGCGAACGGATTTGTAATGTACCAACAGTAGAGCGAGCCCCGCGATCAGCAGGAAGCTGGCGAAATAGGACCCGTTGTAAAGCCGGATGAACGAAAGCGGATCCCAGAATCGCAGGAGCACCACGGCCAGGAAAGAAACGGCGGCGGTTTCGAGTAGCGCGCGGAAGGCCGGTATCGCTGTTGACGCACCACGCACGTTTTGCGGATCGGCTGCGGCGGCTTGGGGGGAGGCCGGTGCCGGGCGCTGCATGCCCATCGTTTCGCGAACGAACGGGCCCGCGAGAAGGAAAATGCCCGCGAGTCCGGCAAGCGAGCCAAAAAGTGGAGCGGAAGATGGCGCGCCAGACGGTGCGCTGGACTCGGCTGTAAATTTTAGCGTTTCCGCGGTCCATTCCTGAGCCGCGCGCACTACCCGCGAATCGAAAAGCACGCTGACGTGCGTTGCGCTCGGGAGGAAGAGATACTTTCCGGTCGCGGCGGCATCTCCCATTATCAAGTCGCGGGTGGACTGCCGAATGCCGAGCGGCTCAAAGGCCGCGCTCATCGCCAGGGTGTGAGGCGGAAGTGAAGGAGGATTTTCAAAGGGGAGCATGTCGCGGGGAATGCTGTGTGCGGCGCGCTGCGGCGCCGGTGAAATCGCGACGACTCCGGCGACTCCAACGCGAGCCGCCACGCGAATCGCAATCGCGCCGCCCATCGAGTGCCCAGCGAGCATCGTGCGCTGCGGATCAATCGCTCTGCGCGCGATCAACTCGCGCACCAAAGACCCCGCGCAAGCTTCCGCGCGCTCAAAGGAGAACGGCCCTGGCGTGCGGCCGTGGCCCGGCAGGTCCGGCACGAACACGCGCAGGTTCTGGCTTGCGAAGCCGCGCGCGAGATAGGACATGATTTTTTTATTCGCCGCCAGCCCGTGAAAGACCACGACATAGCCCCGCGTGCCGTCGTTGCCTTGGTCTATAACGTCAGTGACCAGCCGGCAGCCCGCGGCACCGATGACCACTGTCGTTTCGCGGTACGGCGTAGCCCAGGCCAGGACAAAGCCGGCAATGCAAAGCACAAAGCCAACAGCGGCTCGCAGGCCCTTTCGCCACTTCATCGCGGCGCGCCTTGCGCCGCTGGCCGCACCATGCGCGCGTGATAAACTAGAAGTTCCGGCTTCACGATTTGTTCCGGCTGTACTCGCACGGAGAACC
>CATPAM010000003.1 GCA_955651735.1 Candidatus Acidiferrales bacterium
CACTGGGAATTCCGGGATGTCTGTGGCGTCGGGGATGCGCCAGGGTTCCGCGCCGTTGGCGAGATAGCCGTCGGAAAGAAGAATGACGGGAACCATGTACTTGACCGCAATCCTGCTAGCTTCGAGTGCAGCCCAGAAACAATCGCTGGGCGTAGCCGCGGCCACAATGGGAATCGGCGCTTCCGAGTTGCGACCGAAGAGCGCTTGCAATAAATCGGCTTGCTCGGTTTTTGTCGGAAGCCCCGTCGAAGGGCCGCCGCGCTGGATGTCGCAGACCACCAATGGAATTTCGACAGCGATGGCCAGGCCCATGGCCTCCGTTTTCAGCGCCATACCGGGACCGGAAGTCGTGGTGATGGCCAGCGCGCCAGCATAGGCAGCGCCAATCGCCGAAGTAATCGCCGCGATTTCGTCCTCGGCTTGAAAGGTCATCACGCCAAAATCTTTGTATTGCGAAAGCTCGTGCAGAATGTCCGACGCCGGCGTAATCGGATAGCTGCCTTGGAAAAGCCGCAAGCCGGACTTTTGCGATGCCGTGATAAATCCAAGAGCCAGCGCTTGATTGCCGCTCAAATTACGGTACATGCCCGGGGCGAGTTGCGCCGGCGGAATCTCGTAACTGATCTGAAACGCCTCGGTGGCTTCGCAATAGGAGTACCCGGCCTTCATCGCCAGCTTGTTGGCTTCTACGAGCAGCGGCTTGTGCTTAAACTTGTCTTCAATCCAGCGCACCGTGGAATCCATCGAGCGGTTGTAGAGCCAGTAGCACATGCCCAGCGCGAAGAAGTTCTTGCAGCGGTCCATGGACTTGGCATCCAGGCCAAGATGCTCCAGGGCCATGCGTGTGAGGCGTTCCAGTTCGACGGGGAAGAGCCGGAACTTGTCCAGCGTGTGGTCTTCCAGCGGATTGGAAGTCATCTGCGCTTTGCGCAGGTCGCCTTCCTGAAAGCTATCGGAATTAACGATGAGGATGCCGTTGGCTTTGAGGTCCGCGACATTGACCTTTAGCGCCGCAGGATTCATGGCAATCAAGACATCGACGGCGTCGCCCGGCGTGTACACGTCGCTGGAGGAAAAATGGAGTTGGTAGCCGCTTACGCCTGGCAAAGTGCCGGCAGGAGCGCGAATCTCGGCAGGGAAGTCCGGGAAGGTCGCGATATCGTTGCCATAAAGCGCGACGGTATTGGTGAATTGGCTTCCGGTGATCTGCATGCCGTCGCCGGAATCCCCGGCGAAGCGGATGACGGCCTGATCGATCTTTTCGCGCCGGTGCTTGGTCAGCGGCGATTCGATGAGTGTGGACATAAGCTGCCTGACCCCGTTGGGAAGAGCCCCTCCACGATTTCCCCCGCGAAGGAGCGCGGCTCAACTAATAGGATGACGCGGTAGCAGGAACAGGATGGTTAGTGTCCGCCCGCCGCGAGCCGGCATGGTTTAGGATACCATACCGGCTCGCCCGCGGCGGGGAGAGAGTCCGCCGCGCGGGCAATGTGCTCTACTGGAAAAGACGTGTGCGGAGCTTACGAGGTTGCACGCGCCTCAGGAATTCACTTTTTTCTTTAACCTGCAAAACCGCCGCCTCTTATATAAAAAGACGGCAAACATCGTGCGGGAGCTTGGCAAATCCGGCAAGCCCGCAAAGGAAGTGCTTGACTATTCGCTTTCTTTTCGCCTAAGGTGGAGGCGACGGCTGCGCATCTAAGCGGCGCTGCAATCGGAGGTTTCACCCATGACCCTGACCAAGCGGCAAAAGGAAGTGCTCGATTACCTGGTGGCGTTCGAGACCAAGCACGGTTACGCGCCGAGCTTCGAGGAAATCGGCAAGGGCATGAAGCTGACCTCGCTCGCGACGGTGCACAAGCACATCACCACGCTGGAGAAAAAAGGTTTTATTCGCCGCGGCTATAACCAGAGCCGCTCTATCGAAATTCTGCAACTGCCGAAATCGGTCAAGGACCAGGTCATCGAGCGCAGGGTACAGGAGCTGCCGCTGGTCGGGCGCATCGCCGCGGGCCGTCCGCTGGAAGCGGTGGAAGAGCGCGAGACGCTTTCGCTAGGGGACTTTGCGCGCGGCGGCAATTCTTTTGTGCTGCAGGTCAAAGGAACATCCATGATCGAGGACCACATCATGGATGGAGACTATGTGGTTTGCGAGCAAACGCAGGTGGCCAATGCAGGCGAGATCGTGGTGGCCTTGATCAATGGAGAAGAAGCGACGCTAAAGAGATTTTATCGCGAAGGGCCAGGGAAAATTCGTCTGCAGCCCGCCAATTCGGAGATGTCGCCGATCATCGTTCCGGCGAGCGACGTGAAGATACAAGGCCGCGTCATCAGCGTGTTGCGCAAGTACTGAGCGCCAGGGAACTGTGCCTCCCAGGAATCTGACAGGGGAAACCCGCCCGTCAAACTTTCTGCCGCATGCGTACTTTTGAGCGGTCCGCCGCATCCAACTCGGTTAGTGGTTTCTCGCGGCGTGATCGATCACGCGCAATTCCCGCCCGGCTACTAGACTCGAACCGGCGTCTCAGTTGTGAGGTAATCATCGGAGGGGCAGAATTGCTCTCAAAAATTGCTGCACTGCTGAGCGTGCTTGCATGGAGTATCTTTTGGCCTGCAAGGGCTTCGGCATACTCGGTGCTCTCGCATGAAGCCATCATCGATTCTGCGTGGGACACCAACATCAAGCCATTGCTGCTGAAACGTTTTCCAGATGCAACTCCGGACGAATTGCGCGAAGCGCATGGGTATGCCTACGGCGGCGCGATCATCCAGGACATGGGCTACTACCCGCACGGCAGCATATTTTTCAGCGATCTGGCCCACTATGTGCGCAGCGGCGATTTCGTCCTGATCTTGCTACGGGATTCCAAGGATTTGAGCGAGTACGCCTTCGCCCTCGGGGCATTGGCGCACTATGCCGCGGACAACAACGGGCATCGCATCGGCACGAACCGCGCCGTGCCCGTCTTGTATCCCAAGCTGAAAAAGAAGCACGGTGACTCCGTGGCCTACGAAGATGACCCGCTCGCGCACGTCAAAACGGAATTCGGCTTTGACGTTCTCGAAATCGCCAAGGGACGCTATGCGCCCGAAAGCTATCACGACTTTATCGGTTTCCAGGTCGCCGCTCCGCTGCTGGAGCAGGCTTTCCGTGAAACCTACGGTTTGGATTTGAAGGGCGTGTTGCAAAACGAAGAGAAACTGATCGGCTCCTATCGGCGAAATGTCAGCAAGCTTATTCCCCGCGCTACACGCGTGGCTTGGTCCCTCAAGAAAAAAGAGATCGAAAGCGATATACCCGGAATAACTCGGAAGAAATTTCTCTATAACTTGTCGCGCTCCAGCTACGAGCGCAATTGGGGAAAAAGCTATCAGCCCCCGAGTTTTTGGGACCGCTTCCTCGCGTTTTTGTATCAGATCCTTCCCAAAATTGGGCCGTTGCGGGTGTTGCAGCTCCGCACGCCTACCCCGGAGACGGAGCGAATGTTCCAGGCCAGCTTTAACGCCACCATGGACCGCTATCGCGACCTGCTGAAAGAAGAGGGCGAAGGGCGCTTGAAGCTGCCGAACAATAACTTCGATGTCGGCGATTTCACCGGTCCGGGCGAATACTTTATGAATGATGACGCGCATGCCGAGCTGCTCGACAGGCTCGCCGCGCAAGATTTTGCCGATATGTCGCCCGATCTACGCGTAGAGCTGCTGGACTTTTTCGCCGATCCCAATGCCCCTTATGCTACTAAGCGCAAGCCGAAAGAGTGGAGCAAGGTCGAAACGGAGCTGCGACAATTGAAGTCCACGCCGCCGCCAGTGGGCGCCGAGACAGTGCCTGCTTCCTTCTGAGGAATCTTCTCCTCTCGATAAATTTTGTTTGCCGTCCGCATTGAAAAAACTCCTGCGGCATCGCGGCCCGCTCGTGTGAAAATGTAAAGTTTCGCGCGAGCAATGGTTCGCGCCAGTAATGACGAAGCCGAAAAACATCCGAAAACTGCTCGCTGCCAACCGCAGCGAGATCGCTATTCGCATCTTTCGCGCCGCGAACGAGCTCGGGCTTCGCACCGTGGGCATCTACTCGCAAGAAGATCGCCTGGGCCTGCACCGCTTCAAGGCCGACGAGGCCTACCAGGTCGGCGCAGGGAAAGGCCCGGTGGAAGCGTACCTGGACATCACGGGAATCGTCGCGCTGGCGAAAGCGAAAAGCGTTGATGCAATTCATCCCGGGTACGGCTTTCTGTCAGAGAATCCGGCATTCGCGCGCGCTTGCGAGAAGGCTGGCATCACCTTCGTTGGCCCGACGCCGGCGCTGCTCGAGCTGCTCGGCGACAAGACCGCGGCGCGCAGACTCGCCGCCTCCGCGGGTGTGGCGGTGTTGCCGGGCACCGAAGAGCCGGTAAAATCAGCGAGCGAAGCGCACAAAATCGCGCGCGAAATCGGTTATCCGGTCATCGTCAAAGCATCCATGGGTGGCGGCGGGCGCGGCATGCGTGTCGTGTACGATGCCACGCAACTTGATGCCAGACTCGAAGAAGCGCAGGGCGAGGCGCGCTCGGCCTTTGGCGATGCCTCCGTTTTCCTGGAGAAATTTCTTCCGCGCGCGCGGCACGTCGAAGTGCAGATTCTTGCCGATCACCACGGCAATCTGCTGCATCTCTGGGAGCGCGATTGCTCCGTGCAGCGGCGTCACCAGAAAGTCGTGGAGCTTGCGCCGGCGGCAAATTTGCCCGCCAGTGTGCGCGGCGAGTTGTGCGAAGCGGCATTGCGCATCGGGCGCAAAGCCAACTACCGCAACGCCGGTACCGTCGAATTTCTTTACGACGTGGATGCCGGCAAGTGGTACTTCATCGAAGTGAATCCGCGCATTCAGGTCGAGCATACCGTCACCGAAATGGTCACCGGTATCGACCTCGTGCAGGCGCAAATCCGCATCGCGCAGGGGTGCAAGCTTCATGATGCACCGCTTTCGCTTCCCAAGCAGGAAAGCGTGCCGCTCTACGGCGCCGCGTTGCAATGCCGCGTGACCACCGAAGATCCGGAAAAGAATTTCGCGCCCGATTACGGGAAAATTTCCACCTATCGATCTCCCGCGGGCTTCGGCATTCGCCTCGATGGCGGCACGGCCTACGCCGGCGCGCTTCTCGCCGCCTCTTACGATTCGCTGCTCGTGAAAGTGACCGCCTGGGGACTGAACCTTCCCGAAGCTTGCCAGCGCATGGATCGCGCGCTGCGCGAATTTCGCATCCGCGGCGTCAAGACTAACATTCCATTCCTGGAAAATGTCGTCAATCATCCGCGATTCCGCGCCGGCGAGGTCACCACCGCGTTTCTCGACGATTCGCCCGAACTCCTTCGCATCGCTACCCGCGGCGACCGGGCCACCAAGCTGCTCTCCTACTTGGGCGACGTAATTCTCAACGTCCACCCGGAGGTCAAAGGAAAGCAAATCCCTGAAAGCCTGGAGCCAGCAGTCCTCCCGAGCGTCCCGGGCATCGCGCCGCCCCCCGGCTCGCGGCAATTGCTGCGCAAGCTCGGACCAAAAAAGTTCGCGGCGTGGGCGCGTAAGGAAAAGCGCCTGCTGATCACGGACACCACTTTTCGCGACGCGCATCAGTCACTGATGGCCACGCGCGTGCGTGCGTACGATCTTCTGGCCACTGCCAACGTCGTAGCGCAGCGGCTGCCCAATCTTTTCAGCCTCGAAATGTGGGGCGGCGCAACATTCGACACCGCGCTGCGTTTCTTACGTGAAGACCCGTGGCAGCGCCTGCGCCAGCTCCGCCAACGCATTCCGAATATTTGTTTCCAAATGCTGCTTCGTGGCGCGAATGCCGTCGGTTATGCGTCGTATCCCGACAACGTCATCGAAGAATTCGTCCGCGAAGCTCACGCGCAGGGTATCGATATCTTTCGCATCTTCGATTCGCTCAACTCCATCGAGAACATGCGCGTCGCGATCGATGCCGTGCTCGAGACTGGCGCCGTCTGCGAGCCGGCCATCTGTTACACGGGCGACATTCTCGACAAAGCTCGGCCAAAATATTCGTTGAAATATTACGTTGGTATGGCCAGGCAGCTCGAAAAACTCGGCGCGCATTTCCTGGCCATTAAAGACATGGCTGGCTTGTGCAAGCCGTACGCCGCCTTTCAACTCGTTCGCGCGCTTCGCGAGGAAATCGGCATCCCCATTCATTTCCACACGCACGACACGAGCGGCTTGAACGCGGCTTCCGTGCTCAAGGCCGCCGACGCTGGCGTGGACGTCGCGGATGCAGCTGTCGCTTCCATGAGCGGTGGAACCAGCCAGCCCAACCTCAACTCCATTGTCGAAGCTCTGCGCCACACGCCTCGCGACACGCGGCTTGATGTCGATGCGCTCAACGAATGCTCCGACTATTGGGAAACCGTGCGCACCTACTATTTGCCTTTCGACTCCGCACCTAAAACGGGTTCTGCGCGACTCTATCAGCACGAAATCCCCGGCGGTCAATACACGAACTTGCGCGAACAAGCCGCCGCGATGGGCCTCAGCCACCGCTGGCGCGAAGTCGAAAAAATGTACGCCCGCGTGAACCAGCTTTTCGGCGACATCGTCAAGGTCACGCCCTCCAGTAAAGTCGTCGGCGACATGACGCTTTTTCTCATGGCCAAGGAAATGACTCCGGAGGATTTGCTCAAGCTGGACGAGCACCATGATCTCTCCCTGCCCAATTCCGTGGTGGAAATGTTTTCCGGCGTGCTGGGTGTACCCCCCGGCGGCTGGCCCAAGAAGCTGCAGAAAATTATCCTTCGTGGCACAGCCCCGCTTCACGGCCTTCCGAGCGATAACCTGCCCGCGGCGAATCTCGATCACGAGCAGCAAGCTCTTGAGAAAAAAGTCGGCCACGCCATCCGTCGCGACGATCTCTTGAGCTACTTGCTTTACCCGGACGTTTTCCTCAAATACGACAAATTCCAGCAAACCTATTCGGACGTCAGCGTTCTTCCCACCGCCGCTTTTTTCTACGGGCTGAAATCCGGCGAGGAAATCACCATCGAGATCGAGCAAGGCAAAACCCTAATCGTGAAATTCCTCACCTCCAGCGATGCGCATCCGGACGGCACGCGCACGCTCTTTTTCGAGCTCAACGGCCAGCCACGCGAAGTCAACGTTCGCGATCGCGCGTTGCGCGTGGTCGAGCGCGCTCACCCCAAAGCCGATCCCGCCGACCCCGGCCAAGTGCCCGCGCCGACCGCCGGCGTAATCTCCGGTATCGCCGTGCAAGCCAACCACGCCGTGGAACGGGGCGCTAAATTGCTGACGCTGGAGGCCATGAAGATGCAATCCAATATTTACGCGCCCATCTCCGGCCGCGTCACCAAGCTTCTCGTCGCGCCCGGCCAGCACGTCGAAGCCAAGGATCTACTGGTGATGATCGTTCCGTGAGCAATCCTGACCTCCGCAAGCATGAACAATTTCACTCGCGCTTCCTGCGTAACCAGCGCGACCTCATCGTTTATCTTCCGCCCGGCTATCAGCAGCAGCCGCAGCGCCGCTTCCCGGTTCTCTACTTGCACGACGGCCAAAATCTTTTCGACGGCGCCACCTCCTTCATTCCCGGTATGGATTGGCACGTCGGCCAAACCGCCGACGATCTCATTCTCCGCGGCGCCGTGCGGCCGCTCGTCATCGTCGGAATTTACAACCTCGGAAAGGTGCGCATTCACGAATACACGCCAACCAAAGCGCCGCGCCTCGGCGGCGGCCGCGCCGACCGCTACGCGAAATTTCTCGTGCAAGAGGCGATGCCCTTTATTCAGCAGGAGTACCGGGTGCTCTCCGATGCGCGCGTGACCGGAATGGGCGGCTCATCGCTAGGCGGCTTGTTGTCGCTCTATCTAGGCCTGAAATATCCGCAAGTCTTCGGCCGGCTGGCAGCTCTCTCTCCATCCGTTTGGTGGAATCAGCGCGTCATTCATCGTTTCGCGGCCGCCGCTCCCGTCGAGCCGCGCCCGCGCATCTGGCTCGACATTGGAACAAACGAAGGCCATCGCATCGTTCACGATGTCGAGGAATTTCGCGACGTCCTTTTGCAAAAGGGCTGGCAACTGGGCAGTGACCTCCATTACCAGCGCGTCGAAGGCGCAGGACACAACGAAGCGGC
>CATPAM010000004.1 GCA_955651735.1 Candidatus Acidiferrales bacterium
CGTCCCGGAGGCGGTGGCGGTGCGGGCGGAGGCGCCGGTGGTGGTGCCGGCGGAGGAGGTCGTGGAGGCACGGGCGGCGCGTCTGGAGGGGCAGGAGGCGGGGGCGCAGGAACGGGCGGAGGCCGCGGCGGAACCGGTGGAACCGGAGGCAGTGGCGGGACCGGAGGCACGGGCGGGACTGGAGGCACGGGCGGAACCGGAGGAGCCGGTGGCAAGGGTGGAACGGGTGGCACCGGTGGCACCGGTGGGACCGGTGGCGGGGGCACGCGCGGCGGCGGAGGAGGTTACGCCAACAACCCGTACGCAAACGCGCTGAACAATCCGTACAACCAATCGCGGACGATTGTGCCGCAGTTTCCGCCTTCCGTCGCGACAAACCAGCAGATACTTGCGGCGCTGGCGGATGGCACCGGCGGATTCTCCATTTTCAATACCAACGATTTGCTTGGCGGACTTGAGAAGATCGGACGCGAGCAGAGCGAGTTTTATATTTTGGGCTACGTGCCACCGGAGACTCCGGAAGGCAGTTGCCACACGCTGAAAGTGAAACTAAATCACGGCGGAATGAATGTGCGTTCGCGCAGCGGATACTGCAACGCGCGAACGATGAATCCGCTGGACGGCAAACCGCTGGAGAAGCAGTTGGAGCTGCACGCGGCGGGAACAAACATGGGCTCGATCCACGGCGCGCTGCAGACGCCGTATTTCTACACTGCGCCAAATGTAGCGCGCGTCAACCTGGCCATGGAGATTCCGCCGGATTCGCTGAACTTCAACAAGGAGAAGGGGAAGTATCACGCGAACGTGAACATTCTGGGGATCGCGTATAACGCGGACGGATCGGTGGGGGCGCGATTCAACGACACGGTGAATCTGGATTTGGAAAAAGATGAGTGGAAAGAGTTCACGAAAACTCCGTACCGCTATCAAAACCAGTTCGATGCCGCTCCGGGCACCTACAAGTTGACGGTGGTGCTGAGCGGAGGCGGGGACACGTTTGGAAAATTTGAGTCGCCGCTGCAAATCGATGCGTACGATGGGCAGCACTTCAGCCTGGGCGGCGTGGCGCTGACGAACTCGCCGGTGCGCATATCGGATATTCCATCGGGACTGGATTCGGTGCTGCTGGAGGACCGCACGCCGCTGGTGCTGAAGGGAATGCAGATTGTTCCTTCGGCGAGCAACCGATTCAAGCGCACGGACAATGTGATCCTGTACACGGAGATTTACGAGCCGGGGCTGGCGTCGGCGACGCCGCCGCGCGTGGGCTTCGCGTATCACATTTATGAACGCGCGAGTAACAAGGACGTTTTCTTTAGCGGACTGGCGCCGGCGGATGACTTCGTTCGGAAGGGAAATCCGGTGATTGCGGGCGGCTTGGTGGTGAAGGTGAAGGACTTGGCGACGGGGAGCTACCGTCTGGTAGTGCAGGCGGTCGACAGCGCCAATCATCAGGCGCCGAATCGCACGGTGGACTTCGACATCACCGACTAATCGATTCCGCGAGTGTCATTCCGATGGCCTTCTTAGCCCGAGCAACCTGCTTTTTCTTCTGAAGTTGTAGGGGCGCGCTTCGGGAACCCCCATCTCCCGATTGGCGTAAAGCGCAAGGCCCGCTGTAGCGCCGACGCCCTACTCATGCTATCCGCTGGCGCGGCGCTTGCTGGTTGGATTCGGCGAGCAGGCTGCGCAGGACGAACCAGCAATTGGCTGGGCGTTCTGAGAGGCGGCGCATGAAGTAGGGGCACCAGTCGGTGCCGAAGGGCACGTAGACCTGCAAGGTGTGGCCGGCGGCGTGCACTTCTTGCTGCAAATCGCGGCGGATTCCATAAATCATCTGAAACTCATAGCGGTCTTTCGGGAGCTTTAGGCGAGCGACTTCCAATTGCGCGTGCGCGACCATGAACGGGTCGTGCGAGGCGATGGCCGGCAAGAAAATTCCCTGGGCCGCGCCTTCCAGCAACAGCGTTGTTAGGCGCTTATAGTTAGCGTCGACTGCAGCTTTGCCTTGCAGGGCGATTTTTTTTGGCTCGCGGTAGGCGCCTTTGACGAGCCGGATTTTTGGTTTGAGCGGAGCGAGGCGCTGCAAATCTTTTTCCGTGCGATGGAGATAGGCTTGAATGGCGAGGCCGGTGTTGCCGGATTCGCGCTGCACGGCTTCAAAGATGTCCAGGGTCGCGTCGGTGTAGGCGCTGCCTTCCATGTCCATTTCGATGGTGCGGCCGAGATTGCGAGCGCGGCGCGCGATGGAGTCGGCGAGCGAAGTACACAGATCCTTGCTCAGGTCGAGGCCGAGCTGCGTGAGCTTGATGGAGATGTTGCCGGCGAGATTCTTGGCGTGCATTTCTTCGATCATTTCGATGTAGCTGGCGCAGACTTCGCGGGCGGCGGCTTCGGTGGAGACGTTTTCGCCGAGATGATTGAGGCTCACGTTGCGGCCCTGCTGGCAGAGTTCGCGGCTGGCGGCGAGGGCTTCCGCAAGAGTCTCCCCGGCAACGAAGCGTCGCGCGAAGCCGAGCTTCATGCCGCGCCGTGCAATGGAATTGGTGACGCTGCGCTTGGTGGAGAGCCAAAAGATAAGGTTGCGGACGACCATGAACACTCCTGAGAGATGACGCCAGAGCATAAGGTGGCGACTGACGGGCGTCAAATCGGCGCGTAAGAGTGCACGCCGGAAGTTCGAGCCGGAATGTGCGGCGCTGGAGCGTACGCGGAGAGAGAATCTAAACGGAGCCGACCGCTTTACCTTTGAGGAATTTGGTGTCGGCAGCGAGGCCGAACGCTTCCAGCAGCTTGGCTTGCACTTGTTTTGAGAGGGCGTTGATCTCGTCGATACCAA
>CATPAM010000005.1 GCA_955651735.1 Candidatus Acidiferrales bacterium
CCTCTGGCCAGAGATGGTTCCCTTGCGACACGCAGCGTTGCACGCGCAAGAAAAACAGATCATCTGGCAACAGATCTTCATCGAGTCTAGAGAATACGTTCGGCGGCTTATGAAAGTCAAATTGCCTTCAACGCAAAAAACAAATTCATCCAAACCAAATAACCGATGCCTCGCTTACTGGGACTTCTTGGCGGGCGTCGCGGGCTTAGACGCCGCACCGGGCGCGCTGGTGAGCAGCGTCGCCGACTTGATGGTATCAAGCTTGGGCCAACCCTTATCCAGGTATGGTTTTCCCTGGCTTTCGATCTTCGACTGGTCGGGGCCGGCATTGTCGCCGTACTGGTCATAGAACATTTCGACCACCTTCATTCCGTCGCCTTCCACCACGCCGAATGGCGCGAAACCCATACGGTCGAGGCGCGCGTTGTCCACGAGATTGATGAACACCTGCGTGGTGCGCGTGTTCGGCCCAGCCGTGGCAAACGTGATGTATCCCTTCTTGTTGCTCTGCGTCACAGAATCATCCTTAATATCGGTTCCCTTCCAGGCCGTGGTCACGGCTGGATACGCGCTGATCCCAAATTGCGCGACAAAGTTCGGCACCACGCGGAAGACGCTGGCGTTGTCAAAGAAATGATGCTTGACCAGATTATAGAAGCGGTCCGCCCCCAGCGGCGCCCAGGCACGCGTGACATCAATCGTGAAGTCGCCGCGCGTGGTCACGAACTTTACCTTGTACTGCGCCGGCGCTTTGTCCTTTAGTAGCGCCGGCCGCAACAGCGCGCGGTCATAAGCGCGTACGGTGGCAGCAGCCTTCTTCGTTGTCGTGCCCTGCCCGGCTGCTCCACTCTTTGGCACTGCACTCGGCGCGGGAGCCGCTTGCGCTCGTGCCGGTGCCTGCGTCGCCGAAATCGCGACGGTCAAAGCGATAAAGACTACAACTGCGGCTGTAATTTTCCCCATCTTGCGACTCGCGCTCATTACAACTCCCTCTCTCGTATGGTGTCTCTACTCTTCCTTCCCGGAATTCAGTTTCGAGCTCACGCGTTCCACTTCCGTCATCACGCGCAGCGTATTCTCCCCCAGGATCTTGCGCACATCCTCGTCTGAGTAGCCCCTGCGAAGGAGCGCCTCGGTGATCAGCGGCAACTTGGTAGCATCTTCCATCCCAAAGGGCATATTCGCGCCATCAAAATCGGAGCCGAGGCCGACGTGCTCCGCACCAACGAGCTTCACCGCGTGATCGATGTGCTCGATAATCTTTGTGTACTCCACGCGCGGCAGCTTGCCCTGCTGCACGTATTCCCGTGTGATGCGGTCGCCTTCAATCAACTGGCAGCCTTCCTTGTCGCCGCAGCGCTTCTCGACCTCGGCAGCAATGGCTTTCGTGATCTCTGGATCCTTGTCGGCGTTCATGAATTCTTCACTCAGGAACCCGACGTGATAGTTGATCTGAATGACCCCACCCTTCGCTGCCAGATCCTTAATCATTTGATCGGTCATATTGCGCCGGGCATCGCAAATCGCGCGGCACGAAGAGTGCGAAGCGATCAGCGGAGCCTTGCTCACCGCCAGCGCGTCGTAAAAAGTCTTGTCGCTGACGTGGGAAATGTCCACCATCATGCCGAGCCGATTCATTTCGCGAACAACGTCTTTGCCGAAGGCGGTCAGCCCGTTGTGCACTGCCGTATCGGTAGACGAGTCTGCCCATTCATCATTGCCGCTGTGCGTCAGCGTCATGTAACGCACACCGAGCGCCGCGTACAGGCGCAGCACTCCCAGATCGCTCGCGATCATGTGTCCGCCTTCGACACCCATCAAGGCCGCAATCTTGCCTTGCTTCCGCGCTTCGCGCACGTCCGCCGCCGTGCTGGCTAGAACCATGTCCTTAGGATGCTTGCGCACCTGCTCGCGAACGGCATCGATTTGATCGAGCGCGTGCTTGACCGCCTCAGGCCCCGTGATTTTGCTGGGAATCCAGATGGAGAAGAAAACCGCGCCGAGTCCGCCTTCCTTCATGCGCGGAATATCGATGCTGCCGCTCGAGCTGCGCGCCCCCAGGTCAAAGTCTCCGTCTAGGAATCTCTGCGTCGTATCGTCGTGCGTATCGACCACAATCGATGCAAAGTGCAGCTTGCGCGCACGCACGGACATTTCGTCCGCCTTCGGCGTCGCGGTCACGAGAACTCCCCCACCGACGCACAACAGGGCAGCAACAGCAGCAATGTTTCGAAGCATTTCACCTCGCTGAATTCCCCCAGGACTATCGCTGAGCCTGCAGGTCGCGGCTCACGCGCTCCACCTGCTCCATCAGACGCAGCGTGTTTTCCCCCAAAATCTTGCGAATATCCTCTTCCGAATAGCCCTTCCGTAGCAGCGCCTCCGTAATCTTCGGCAGCTTCGAGCAGTCTTCCATGCCTTCCGGCATGCTGGCCCCGTCGAAGTCGGAGCCAAGGCCGACATGATCGGGGCCGACGAGCCTTACGACGTGATCGATGTGCTCGATGATTTTCTCCCAGCTTACGTGCGGCAATTTACCTTCGCTGATGAGCGCCCGAGTTTCCCGATCCTGCTCCAGCGAGGCACAGTCTGGATCATCACCGCACTTTTTTGCTCGTTCCTGGGAAGACTTCACGATGTCCCCCTCCAGAGCGGTCTGGGCATCATTAAATGCCTGGCTCAAGAAGGCGAGATGATAGTTAATTTGGATGACGCCGCCCTTTGCGGCTACGTCCTTGATCATTTGATCCGTCATGTTGCGCGGATGGTTTGAAAGCGCGCGGCACGAAGAGTGCGACGCGATCAGCGGCGCTTTGCTGATCTCCAGCGCATCATAGAAAGTCTTGTCGCTGACGTGCGAAATGTCCACCATAATTCCCTGGCGGTTCATTTCCCGCACGATGTCCTTGCCGTAATCCGTCAACCCATTGTGAGCCGGCTTGTCCGTCGAGGAGTCCGCCCACTCGTCATTGTAAAAATGCGACAGGGTCATGTAGCGCACGCCCAAATCGCCGAAAATTCGCACCATGCGGATATCGTTCCCGATCATGTGCCCGCCTTCAACGCCTATCAGCGTGGCGATCTTGCCCTGTGCGTGAGCGCGCCGCACGTCCTCAGCGGTGCGTGCAAATACCATGTCGTTCGAGAACGTCCGTACGTTCTCATGCACCGCGTCGATTTGGTCGAGCGCCTTCTGCACCGCAGGTGGGCGCATGATTCGTCCGTCGATCCAGATGGAAAAGAAAATGGCGTTCATCCCGCCTTCGCGCATCCGTGGAATATCGATGTGGCCGTCCGGGTTACGCCTGCCGAGGTCGAAGCTCTTGGAGAACAAGCGCTGCGTGGTGTCGTCGTGCGTATCCAAAACGATCGACGAGAAGTGCAGTTTGTGGGCGCGATCGGCGACGGCATCGGCGGCGCTGCCGCTAACCAGCAGGGTTCCGCCCAACGTACATACCACCACGCACAGCAAAGCAAGAATCCGGCGCATTTCCCCTCCAGGCTGAAGATGTGCGAGAGAGTTTACCC
>CATPAM010000006.1 GCA_955651735.1 Candidatus Acidiferrales bacterium
GCTTCAGCGGCATCATTTATGACACCGCATCAGTTTCCAGTATGCACGCGATTGCCGCCGCCCGCGAACGTATTGAGATGCGCATACGCGAAGAAGGCATGAGCGGCCGGAAGGACCTGCCCCTGCTGCGCGCCCAGAGCCATGCGAACGCCGATCTCATTCGTACGGTGGAGCACGGCATAGGACATCAGCCCGTAAATTGCGATGCAGGCGAGAAAAACAGCAACGAGGCTGAGCGCACGGGAGGAACCCAGTCCTTTCTCCAAAACTTACTGACGAGCAGGCGGCAAGAACGTTTCCAGGGATAACCGCTCTAAATTTGCTGAAGCGTGAGTACACAGGGTGAGGATAGGGTCAGAGTTTTGAAGCGGGTTTGATGTCTAGTTCGATTTCGGAGCCTTCGGGTAAATCGAGGGGATCGACGGGGACTAGCGCGCCGTTGCGGACATGGGCGCGGATTTTGCGGGACCGGGCAGGGCGCGGCTTGGCCCCCGGCGTATCCGGCTTCATTCGTGCTGGTGCGCTTGAGGTTTCGTCCAGGGCTTCGTTGGCGAGGGCGTCGGCTTCGGCGTTTTGTTCGCGGTAGACGTGGTCGATTTTGAAGGAAGCGAAGGTCTGGGCCATTTTGCGAGCGCGTTCGAACAGCGGGCGAAGCTCCGGGCTCTTCACTTTGTACTGGCCGCGCATCTGGCGCACCAGCAATTCCGAATCGCTTTCCACACGGAGCGCGCGAATTCCGTGCGATTGCGCGTAATCGAGCGCGGCGATGAGGCCGTAGTATTCGGCGACGTTGTTGGTCATGCGGCCGATATATTTTTTGAGCTTGGCGACGACTTCGCCGCGCGGATCGCGAATTACCACGCCGTAGGAGGCAGGGCCGGGATTTCCGCGCGAGCCGCCATCGATGTTGGCGCGGTATGCGGCGGTCGGCGCATTTGATTCGGTGGCAGCATCGGCGAAGAGTCTGGCGCCGCGATTGGCGGATGGGAGCTTAGGGATCACGACGAGCTAGACGCGGAAGAGGCGGCGCTGCTGGAGCCGGTTTCCGGATTGGGCGCGGGAATAGGTTCGAGCGAATACAGAATCAGGCCGCAGCTTTCGCAGCGAAAGAGTTCATCGTTGGCGTCCCGGAGGAGTTGCTGAAGGATGTGCGGCAGGACGCGCATGCCGCAGCCGCGGCACTGACCGTCGCGGGCTTCGGCTAACGCGACGCCGTGATGGCGCTTGGCGATGCGCTCGTAGAGAACACGCAAATCTTCGGGAATGGGCGCGATGGCGGGCTCGCGCTTGGCGAGGGCCGCGTCCAGATCTTTCTTCTTTGCGGCGTGCTGCGTGTGCAGTTCCTTGCGTTCGGCGGCGATGGATCGCTCGGCCTGGCTGAGCGCGGTTTCCGCGGATTTCAAGCGGCGCTCGGAATCTTCCCCGGCCATCATGATTTCGAGCTGGCGGTCCTCGGCCTTGGCGACTTCGGCTTCGGCATTTGTAATTTCGTGCTGCAGGGCTTTGTAGGCTTCGTTGGTTTTTACGGCGCCGCTTTGTTCGCGATATTTGCGGGCACGCTCTTTCCACTGCCGCACGTCGAGCTCGAATTTCTTGCGTTCGGTAAGGCTGTGGGTATGGGCTTCGCGGGCTGCGGTGACGGCATTGCGCGCCCCGGTTAGCTGCATGTCGGCATCGCGAACGCGTTTGGGGAAAGCGTCCAGCTCCGCGCGTAATGCGGCAATGTGCTGGTCAATGGTTTGGAGATCGAGAAGGCGCGGAATCGCGGGATGCATCTAACTCAAGTTTAGCACAGCGCTGCGTTGGGAAGCGTCGAGTGCGGATTCAACCAACTTCGTATCCCATCACGGCAACTGGTATTCTAAATGAACCCAGGTTTCCGGGAGAACATCAAGCAACTTGCCACCGATCATCAGCGCACAGGGCCTATCCAAACGATACGGGGCCGCTCCGCTTTTTCGAGATATCTCTTTCACGGTGTCGGACGGTGACCGCATCGGCGTCATCGGGCCGAACGGTTCCGGCAAATCGACGCTTCTGGAGATGCTGCACGGGCGTGTAAAACCGGACAGCGGAGGTGTAGCGGTCCGCAAAGGCACGCGAGTGCGGTGCGTGCTGCAGATATCGGAATTCGCGCGCGGCGAAACGATTCGGACGGTAATCGACAAAGCGCTAGATCAAGCAAGAATCCCGGACACGGAACGACTGACGCGCATTGCAGAAATCCTGGGACGCGCTGGTTTTACCGATCTCGACGCCGACGCGGCAACGCTGTCCGGCGGCTGGCGCAAGCGCCTGGCGATCGTCGAGGCGCTGGTCCAGAAGCCGGACATTCTGCTTCTGGATGAACCGACCAACCATTTGGATCTTGCCGGTATCAAGTGGCTGGAAACGCTGTTGCAAAGTGCGCCGTTCGCTAGCGTGATCGTCAGTCACGACCGCTATTTTCTGGAAAACGTGGCCAACGAAATTGTCGAACTCAACCCTGCTTATGAAGATGGAGCGCTGCGCGTCTCCGGAAACTACAGCACATTCCTGGAAGCCAAGGAGGTGTATCTGCACGCGCAGCGAAACCGGCAAGAGGCGCTGGAGAATCGCGTGCATACGGAAATTGATTGGCTGCGGCGGGGCCCCAAAGCGCGGACAACGAAGTCGAAGGCGCGCATCGACAAAGCACACAAAATGATCGGTGAATTGGCGGAAATGAACGCGCGCACGCGCAGCACGAGCGCGAAAATCGATTTCTCCGCCTCCGACCGGCAAACCAAGCAATTGCTCACGCTCGATGGCGTGAGTTATGCGATGGGCGAGCGCACGCTTTTTGGCGATATTCATTTCATCATCACCTCCGGCATGCGTGTGGGGCTGGTGGGTCCAAATGGCAGCGGGAAGACGACGCTGCTGCGGCTACTAAAGGGCGAACTGAAGCCCACGCGTGGCAACATGCGCCAAGCGGAGTCCTTGCGCATCGTGTACTTCGACCAGAATCGCGAGCTGGACCCGGACATCACGCTGCGTCGTGCGCTCGCGCCGGACAGTGATTCGGTCATCTATCAAGACCGGGTCATTCACGTGGCGGCTTGGTCGGCACGATTCCTGTTCACGGGAGAGAACTTGAATCAACGCATCGGGCGGCTCTCTGGCGGCGAGCGTGCGCGCGTGTTGATCGCGCAACTTATGCTGCAACCGGCGGACGTCCTGCTGCTGGACGAGCCCACCAATGATCTGGATATCCCCACGTTGGAGGTGTTGGAGGAGAGCCTTCTGGAATACCGCGGGGCGTTGGTGCTGGTCACGCACGACCGTTACATGCTCGACCGTATCTCGACGGTGGTGTTCGGGCTCGACGGCCTGGGTGGCGCAGAGCGTTTTGCCGACTACTCGCAATGGGAGGCTTGGCAGCGCTCACAACTGGCGGCCGGCAAGATTAATCAGTCCGTTGAAACGCAGAGCCCCAGCGGAGTCGCTAATGCGCGCAAGGCATCCCTGACAAAGAAAAAATTCTCCTATAAAGAGGCGCGTGAATTAGAAACCATCGAACAGCGCATCGCCGACGCAGAGAGGGAATTGCAGGCGAAACATGATGTGCTGCAGGACGTGGCGATTATGAGCGACGGCGCACGCCTGCACGCTGCGTCGATGGAAATGGACGCGGCGCAGAGGACGATCGATCAGCTTTATGCGCGGTGGGTTGAGTTGGAGCAAAAAAAGAACTGAGTCCTTAGCAAGCCCGGAACGAGCACGCCGATAGGTTTCTCCTCAGGGGCTCTTGCGGTCGATAGGCTGCAGCGTGGCGTTGACTAGAAATGGGTCGTCAAACTCGGTTGTGTCGCCCGCATTTTTTCCCGCGACGGGAAGCAGCCTGGCGGAGAGCGGCTTATGCCATTTGACGGCGAGGCTGGCCATGTCGCCGATGATGAGCTCGAGTTGCTGCTCGCTGATATCGCCGGGGAGCGGCACGGTGTCGAGGCCGGTGCCGCAGACAGCGCTGTAGCTGAGGAGGGCGTCGAGCGAGATGCGGCCTTCGCTCCAACGCTGGGCGAGGCGCGAATCTTCGAGGATCGGCAACATCAGGCCGGAATAGCCGGTCTGCTTCACCTGAATATCGCGGATGGCGGCCGTGATGGTGGCGGCGCCGGTGAGCGTGCCCGGAGAGCCGATGGGCTGCCCCGTTAGAGTTTCGAGCGCGGCGGCGATCGAGACGTTTTTCAAGGGCGCGGGAGAGAGATCGATGCCCATGTAGGCCCAGCCGGTGTCCTGGTCGACGCGGCCGGCGAGCGCTTCGATGGCAAACGCATCGCTGCCAAGACGCTCGGTGAGGCGGCGGCGGGCGGTGGCCAAATCGGGCGCGCCCTGGAAGGCGGCGGCCACTGTGTTTGCGGACTCGAGGGCGATGGCGAACTGGTGACCGAAGCCGGTGTGGTACGAACCGGGGAAGAAGGGCGTCAGAGGCGGGACCAGAGCAATCGCGGAGAAACTAAAATTGGCCTGGCTGTGCTCGGTGGCGGAAAGCTTTAGCATGGCGCGAGCTGCGGCGCCCACGGAGGGCCAGCGCACGCCGTTTTCATCGGCGACGACCAGGCTGGCGTTGATGGACTTTGTGTTTTTGAGGACGTCGACCAGGAGATCGGCCTGCGATTCGGGGTCGTCGGCATGGAACATGGCCGGGCCGATGGAGGCGGCGAATTTGTCCTGCGTGGCGAGGGCGTCGTAGGCCTTGAAAAACGCCAGAGCTTGCTCGGGGGTAAGTCCCTTGGTGTACTCGGCGAAGGGTTGCGTGGAGATGCGAATGGTTTCGACTTCAAAGTCGCGGGATTCGAAGATCGTGCGGGCGCGCTTGAGCATGGTCATGGCGTCGGCGACTTGCTGTTGATATTGGGTGCGGTCGAGGTTGATGAAAGCGGTGATGGCGCGGATTTTGGGGCGCGCGGGATCGGGCGGGGCTTTGCGCTGGGCGTGGGCGGCGCCGAATACAAGAAAGATCGAGACGGCGCAGAGAAGAGCCGAGAATCGAACTTTGCCAAGACGCATAGATGGTCTCCAAGTGGGGCGAAGCAGTGCCTGCTGCAGGCGGGCTGCGCCCCTACAAGATACAGGAATTGGCGCGGCGGATTTCGAGAAATCGATAATTTGTAGCGCCGTCTAAACGAAGGCGGCGATGCCGGTGATGCGCTCGCCGATTACGAGCTTGTGGATATCGTTGGTGCCTTCGTAGGTGGAGACGCTTTCGAGGTTGTTCATGTGGCGCATGATGGGGTAATCGTCGACGATGCCGTTGGCACCGAGAATGTCGCGGGCTTTGCGGGCGGTGTCGAGGGCGATAGCGACGTTGTTCATCTTGAGCATGGAGATGTGCGACGGATCGACCTTGTTTTTGTCTTTCAGACGGCCGACGTGGAGCGCGAGGAGTTGGCCCTTCACGATTTCCGTGATCATCCAGGCCAGTTTTTCCTGCACCAGTTGGTGAGAGGCGATGGGCTTGTTGGCGAATTGTTTGCGCGTTTTGGCGTATTGCAACGCGGTGTCGTAGCAGGCCATGGCCGCGCCGAGCGCACCCCAGCCGATGCCGTAGCGCGCTTGGTTGAGGCAGCCGAGCGGGCCTTTCAGTCCGACCACGTTGGGGAGCAAATTTTCCGCGGGGATTTCGCAATCGGAAAAAGACAAGCCGGAGGTTACCGAGGCGCGCAGCGACCATTTGCCGTGAACGTCCCAGGCTTTGAAGCCGGGCGTGCCTTTTTCCACGAGGAAGCCGCGAATTTTTTCGTCTTCGCACTTGGCCCAGACGACGGCGACATCGGCGATGGAGCCGCTGGTAATCCACATTTTTTCGCCGTTCAAAACGTACTTACTGCCTTTTTTCACCGCGCGGGTGAGCATGCCGCCTGGATTGGAGCCGAATTGCGGCTCGGTCAGGCCGAAGCAGCCGAGGGCGGCGCCTTGCTGCAGAAGTGGCAGCCACTTATCTTTTTGCGCGTCGCTGCCATAGGCGTAGATGGGATACATCACCAGAGCGCTCTGCACGGAGACAAAGCTGCGAAAGCCGGAGTCGCCGCGCTCCAATTCCTGGGTGACAAGGCCGTAGGCGACATTGGACATGCCGGCACACCCGTAGCCCTGCAGATTGGCGCCGAAAAATCCGAGTTCGCCGAGCTGCGGAACGAGGTGGCGAGGGAATGTTCCTTCACGGCTGTGCTTTTCGATGATGGGAATGATTTCGTTTTCGACGAATTGGCGGGCGGTCTGGCGCACCAGCTTTTCTTCGTCGTTGAGTTGCGAGTCGAAGTCGATGAAGTCGACGCCGCTGTATCCGGCCATGCGTGCTCCTCACTATGTGCTGCGCGGTGACTTGTTTGTGTTGCGGGCGCGATTGCGGCATGCGTCCGGTTCCGTCGCGGCTATTGCGTTGTCATTGTAGCAATGCGCCGGAATGGCCAGCAACTTGCGGGCGTCGCGAGTTCAGCTTTTGCGGTGTTTGAAGAACTCCACTTGCCTGAGCCGCTTTTCGGCTTCCTTCTTTGTCTTGTAAGGAGCGCCGAGATTCTTCTTGCCATCTTCCGAAAGAACTCTATAGCCGCCGGCGACTTTCTTAATCATCGTGCACCTCTTAGGTCGGATGCGAACGATGGGTGCAAGGAGTGCGACAAGCTTGGGGCTTCGCTTGACAATGCTGGGCGCGCGCCCTAGGCTCCTCGACTCTTAGGGGCAGCGTACGGGCGTCAGCCGTCAAGTATTTGCTGCCAGGGAGCGCCGCACCAAGATGGTAGAGGAGGGGCCATGAGAGGGGAACAAGAAACGCACGAGAACGTTTGGAGCCGGGCCGCCGGCGTTTCCATTGTGTTGCTGCTGTTTCTACTTATTCCGGGGACGGTTCTAGCGGAAAGCTACGGCGTCACTGTGGAGCACAATGCCACGGCGACGATGCGCGATGGCACGAAGCTGCGGGCGGATATCTATCGACCGAAGGCGGAGGGCAAATTCCCGGTGCTGCTGGTACGCACGCCGTATGACAAGACGCAGGAGATGGAGTTTGGGGTAAGAGCCGCGGCGCGGGGTTATGTGGTGGTTGCGCAGGATGTGCGCGGGCGCTTTCAATCGGAAGGCGATTGGTATCCGTTCAAGTATGAATCGCAGGACGGTTACGACACGGTGGAATGGGCGGCCGCGCTTCCCTACGCGAATGGCAAGGTGGGAATGTTCGGCGGCTCGTACGTGGGAGCGACGCAATATCTTGCGGCCATCGCCAAGCCTCCGCACCTGGCCGGCATTTGCCCCGATGTCACGGCATCCAATTATCACGACGGCTGGACGTACCAGGGCGGCGCCTTCGAGGAATGGTTCAACGAGTCCTGGAGCACGGGACTGGCGATGAACACGATGCAGCGGCGAGTGCAATCCGGACAGAAAGCGGTGGCTTGGACGCAGAAGCTGCCGTTGACGACCTACCCGGTGCTGGAGGCGCCATCGGCCGAGGGTCTTGCTCCTTATTTTGCAGACTGGCTGGCGCACCCGAATTACGACGAATACTGGAAGCAGTGGTCGATCGAAGATCACTACGCGCAAATCCAAGTGCCGGTTTTCAGCCTGGGCGCGTGGTACGACATTTTTCTGGGAGGAACGCTGCGGAACTATGCGCGATTGAAAAAGGAGGCAGGCACAGAGGAAGCGCGGCGCGGGCAGAAGTTGATGGTCTTCGTTGGCGGGCACGCGGGTGGATCGGACAACAGGAAGGTAGGTGCGGTGGACTTCGGGGAGAAGCTGCCGTTCGATTTGAACGAGGTGATGCTGAGTTGGTACGACGCGCTGCTCAAGGGCGGGACGGGCGCAGCGTCAGCGGAGAAACCGGTAAGGATCTTTGTGATGGGGAAGAATGAGTGGCGCGAGGAAGACGATTGGCCCCTCGCGCGCGCGAAGAACACGAGGTATTACCTGCACTCCGGAGGTGCGGCAAGCACGGCGAGCGGAGACGGGACGCTGAGCACAACCACGCCTGAAGCGGAGGGGGCCGATCAATTCACTTACGATCCGAACGATGCGGTGCCCACATTGGGCGGGCCGCTGTGCTGCGGACCTTTTCCTCCAGCGGGGCTGGGGCCGCAGGATCAGAGCAAGGCGGAAGCGCGCAACGATGTCCTGGTGTTTACGACGCCTGCGCTGGCGTCGGACCTGGAGGTCACGGGACCTGTTTCGCTGGACTTGTACGTGAGCAGCTCGGCGGTGGATACGGATTTCACTGGGAAACTGGTCGATGTTTGGCCGAACGGGTTTGCGCAAAATCTTACCGAGGGAATCTTGCGGCTGCGCTATCGCGACTCGCAAGAGAAGCCTGAGCTGGCCAAGGCTGGCGAGACCTATCACGTCACGGTGAATCTGTGGGCGACCAGCAACGTGTTCCTGGCCGGGCACAAGCTGCGGCTGGAAGTTTCCAGTAGCAACTTTCCGAGGTTCGACCGCAATCTAAATACGGGCGAAGAACAAGCCGGCGCGACGCGCATGAGCAAAGCGACTAACGTCATTTACCACGACAAGGGGCATCCCTCGGCGCTGGTTCTTCCGCTGGTTCCGTAGCGCAAGCCATAAGGTGAATCGCGCAGGCGGGATCCAGCATCTTATTGCGCGAACTAAATTTTCCATTTTTAGACGCGTCGCCTTGACAGTGAAAAACACGCGGCCTAGACTATGGAGTTTTTAGATGGCCCCGAAAGCCACACGGAAGGGCCAGGAATTGCCAATGGACAAGAAAAGGCTCGATTACTATAAAAAGAAATTGGTATCGCGGCGCGAAGAGCTGATGAAGACAATCGCGCGCACCGAGGAAGAAGGACGGCAGGCGGACGATGACCAGACGGTGGATCTGGCGGACAAAGCGGCGAACTCCTACACCAAGGAATTTTTGTTCGGGATGACTAACACGGACCGCACGATCCTGAACATGATTGACGCGGCCCTGAAGCGCATCCAGGCAAACGAATATGGGCTTTGCGCGAACTGCCAGGAAGAAATGCAACAGAAACGGTTGGAAGCGGTGCCGTGGGCCAAGCACTGCATCAACTGCCAGGAAAAGGCCGAGCAGGGTTTGCTGTAAGCGCGGGGCCGGCGGCCGATTTCAGCCGTTCTACTTACTTTACTGTACAATTCAGCTTTGCTTATCCGCGCAACGGGGATAGGCTTGCGCCAGGGTGGCGGCTCGATTCACAATCGAGAAACGCGTTGTGGCCTTGCGGTCTAGAGCGAGTGACGCGCTGGTCAGCGTGTTCTTCCCGGCGGGGTGCCGGCTGTGCGAGCGGGTGCTTGTGCGCGGCCCGTACGGTGCCCATTGGCGAGGAGTGCCTTGGCTCTTTCGCAGCGGTTGGGGGA
>CATPAM010000007.1 GCA_955651735.1 Candidatus Acidiferrales bacterium
TCGTGCCAGCCGCCTTCGAGCACCGGCCGGCCACCGCGCCAAAGCAAAGTGGGGAAGGAATCAAATTCGTTCAGGGCGGCAGCCAGTTCGCTTCCAATTTCCCGTTCGTCGGACTCGAGAGGAGTGGCCGCACCGGGTTCTTCGGCAAAGATCAAGGCGGCATGCCAGGCATCTGTGACTCGCGCATCCAGTTCCAGACGCGGGCGAAGCGACGTGGCGGACTTTACCATGCCAACGAGCACGTATTCCGCGCCGTAGCGCAGCAGCGCGCGATCGCCCAGGGGCAGCGCGCCACCCTGCTCGAGGCGAACGCCACGAAACGTGGGACCGTTTGGGCCAAGTTTCGATTCGCGCAGAACGAGCGCGCTATGCGGACCGGCGCCAAGCGAACCGGCGGGCAGCCATACGGTGGCGATGCCGCCTCCCGCGATTTCGCTTTCGTAATTTACCTGGCCGGCCAGGAGCAGGCGGCTCACGCCGCCGAGACTTTGGTCATAAGCAAAAGCCGTGGCGGGGGCCGAAGGCAGATTGGAGGCGGAACCAGGGCGGCGAGCGCCGTCCGTGAAGTCCAGCCTGGCGCGGGGGCGCACAGCCCTAGCATCGTAGGATACGTTCGTGGCGGTTGTGGAAGCGTCGTCCGCCCATTGCAGAACTGGACGGGTGATGGAAGCGGACCGAAGCACCCATTTCCAGTCGTCGCTTTCGACATTGGCGGCGGAAGGCTGGCGGCGGAGCTGGTCCAGGGAAGCGAACATGGACTCGAGCTCAACGCGCACCACGGTGGTCACATGGGCGCTGATGCGCACGTGCTGCTGAATGGTGGGAAGAAAGCCAGCCAGCGTTACGCGAACGGTGTACAGACCCGGCGCAATGCGCTCGCCCTGAAAAATTCCCTGCATGTTGGTAAGCAGGCCGAGCGAAGCGGCTTTGATGGCGGCTTCGGGAACAATCTCCACGGTCGCGCCCATCTGCGGCGTTCCGGAGGTGTCACGCACAACTCCAGAAAGCTTGCCGGCGACAGCTCTTGCTGGCGCGGCCGACGTGTTTGCTCCCATGGAGAAGCACGTCAACGTCAGGATGAGGGCCCCCCAGGTTCGGAGGTGTTCCTGTTTCACGTGGCACTACCTCCCGGGCGCAGCGTTTGCGGCGCTCTTGGTCTCCAGCGGCGCCTTCACGGTGAAGTCCGCCTTTTTGGAAACGGTTTTGTTCGAGAGCGTATCAGTGGCCACGACTTCCAGGGAATATTTTCCCGGAGCGAGCGTGGCGAGGGGCAGCAAGCGTTCGATGGTCACTTGCTCACCGGTTTGCTTCATCTCTTCTGAAGTTTCCTTGAACTGCATGACCTGCTCGTTACCCTTCTTTACGGTGTATTGGAAGGTGGCGCTGGACTTGTGCGTTTTGTCGTCGGGCTTGAGGTTGTAAACCTGCATGTAGATGCCGAGCTTTTCGTTGGACGGGAATTCGCCGTCCAGCTTCGGCCGCACTTTGGAGGAGCCGAGCACGAACTGGCCGGTCCCGATTTGCTTGGCCGGGACGTGTTCGAGTTGGTCGGCAAGAATCAGCGAACTGGCTTCCAGCGTGTCGTCGTCATACCTTGGAACCTGCAGGCGTGTGTTGATGACGCCGACGTTGCCGCTCTTGACGTCCTTGATGACGATGTCGAGACGATACAGGCCCGGGCGCAGGGGAACCGCCTTCTGATAGATGGACTGCAGCTTCAGCGAGCGCTGGAACAAGCTCTCCGGGAAATCGCGGCTAACGGGATCTTCGAAGGTTTGCACCACACGGCCGGTGAGCGTGCTGACACGGCCAAAAATATTTATGGTCGCGGAGTGCACACCATCCTTGTTTTCAAAGGAAAGCTGATTGTTGGGAATCTGCACGGTGACTGGTACGAGGACCGTGTCGTTGGTCACCTTGAGATAATCGGTGCGATAAGTGAAGTGCACCTGGTCGCGCACGATGCGCGCAGTAACGATGGCTTCGAGATCTTTGTACTTGACCGCCGGCGGGCGGAAGGCCTTGGAATACTGCTCGAGACGATTGAATTCGTCCATGCTGGAGGGCGTGCCGCCCAGCGAGGTGGGCAGATTGGTGCCGTCAGAGCGCGTGAAACGACTGGCCTTGGAGGCCATGCCCATGGACTCCAGCAAGCTCAAGCCGGCGCCGGGAACGTGCAAGAGGGCGTCTTTTTCCGAAGGATCCATGGTGAGGTGAAACTCGCCGGAACCGGAGGGGTCAACGAATTCCCAAATTACGTTTTCGCCGATGCCTTCCATGTAGCGATAACGCCAGGTTTCAAATGGATACGTAGTGGTCGAGCCGCCACCTTCTTCCATCGGGCGATCGTAAGTGCCGCCGGTAGGATGCGTTTCTACCTCATCGGCGGGGCCCCACATGATGTACATGCGGCCGCGATCTGTTTTCCACCCCGGAATTCCGGAAGCGAAATGCTCATTGGCGTACGCGATGCGGCGGTAGTGCTCTTCTTTGAAGTCGTTGTCGGGAAGATCGGGATTACTGCTGCGGCGGAGCCAAAACTGTTCAATGAATTGCTCACGCTCTTCGTTAGTGTCCAGTTGCAGGAAAGCCTGGCGCTCTTCAGGAGAGATGATATAGACGGCGTCCTCGCTGAGCCACTGCTTGTAGGGAGTGTCCAGCTCCTTGAGCGTCTTCTTCATCTTTCTCTTTTGTTCTTTGTCGAGCTTCTGCGGAGCGGGAGGTGCATTAGGATCTCGCGCGTCTTGTGCTAGAAGCGGCGGAACAAGGATGGCCAGAGAAAGGAATGAAAGGACCGAAGCACGGGCTGCCCGCAACATAGAGATACACCTCAACGTCTAGAAGATGGGATTCTAACCCTGGGGGAAGCTCCCGTCAATCAACGAATCTCCTGCATTATGTGACACTTGTGACCCCGGGAGAGGTTAGAGCGCACAACGCAAAATAGGGTTGCCTGACAGTTTTTGACCTGTTCGTTGATACAGCTTTTCTTGGGGTGAAAATTGCAGCTGGACCGAGCAGTTTATTGGACGCGCTGCTGCTGGCCGTCCCAGCCGACCAGAGAGTCAAAGATGGCGAGGACGTGGCGGCGGTATTCGACCATGCGGGAGAAGATGTCGCGCAGCTCCGGCTCGCGCTCGGCCTCGCGATGCCACTTGGCGAGGACCGCGGGCGGAACTTCGATGTCGCGGCGTAGTTGCTCCGCGGAATGACCGCGCAGGAAAAGGCCATAGAAAAAAGCGGCTTCCCGCTGCGGAACATCAAAGTCCAGCGGGACTTCGGTGGGAACGAATTGTGCCATCGTGGCCATGGCGAAAAGGCAGTTTACAGAAAAGCGTCTCGGCGTCAAGTAGTACCCGGGCTGCGATGCTACGTGGCGGGTAACCCCTTACTACAAACCGGATATTGGATGCAGGTTGCGCGTCGCGGATACAACGCGGGGGTTGCTTGCCCGGCTCTAACGACTTAGGATGAATGTGGTATGGCGGATTTGCGCATAATGCGGCGGGGATCGGCGATGGGGCGCGGCTTGAACCGCGTGCTGCGGTTTAGTGTACGGCGTGGGTTGCGCTCGGTTGAGGTGAATCCCGAGGATTTTCGACGCCAGCTTGCCGATAAACACGGTCTGTGGGTCCCGAATTTCAGCCGCATGCAGGATGTACCAGTGGAACGGCTGGACGCGATTGCGCAAAAGCTAATCCGCGATGCGGAGCGGCTGGCGCTGGCCGAGGGCGCGGGATTTGGGCTTGGCGGGATGATTACGCTGCTTCCGGATGCGGGCATACTCACGGCAATTACCCTGCGACTAATTCAGCGGCTTTGCCTGCTGTATGGATTGGAGACGCGCGGCCAGGACGAGCGCGTGGAATTGTGGCTGGCGGCTGCGACGGCGACCGGCGTGGATTACGGAAAAGATTTAGTTGAAAAGCAAATGTTTGAGAAATTGGCGCCGCTTATTGCCAAGAGGCTGGCGGTGAAGCTCGGCGAGGAGACGGCCGAGAAATGGGTTGGCCGGATGATTCCAGTGGCCAGTTCGGCGATCGGCGGAATCCTGAATTTTTCATTTGTGCGCACGTGGGGACGCCGCGTGCAGCGCAATCTACGGGAAAAACACCTGGCCACGGGCGCCAGGGCGGTAAGGGTGTTTCCTGCGCCGATGCCCAGTATGAATTTAATGGCTTTTTTGAAATTTTATGGTCGGGGCATTAGATGGGACGCCGTGGTGATCGTATCGTGTGGGCTGGGCTTTTGGGGGAGTGTCGTATGGGAGCGAAA
>CATPAM010000008.1 GCA_955651735.1 Candidatus Acidiferrales bacterium
CCGGAGGACAGCGGCAGCGCGTGGCAGTCGCGCGAGCGCTGGTGAATTCGCCGTCCATCGTGCTGGCGGACGAGCCCACCGGAAACCTGGACTCCAAGACCGGCGACGAAATCATGTCGCTCTTCGAGAATCTCCATCGTCAGGGAAATACGATCATTTTGGTTACCCACGAAAACGACATAGCGCAGCATGCCCACCGCATCATCTACATCCGCGACGGCAAAATCGCCTCCGACCAAGCCGTGAAGAAGTAAGGTCATACCGGACAATTCGGCTCTTTTCCTGCCCGCGTTACGCCACTAGTGTGTTCCTTGCAAGATGGGCGTGGTTGTGCCAGCCGGCACCCAAGAGGCGGATTCATGAAAAAGCAAACACAAGGAATTACGCGGAGCGCCAGCGATGACGCGTTGAATCTGGCTGCGGAACGCGCGCGACGCTACGTTCGAGAAATCGGCGCGCGTCGAGTAGCGCCTGCTCCAGGCGACGTCGCGGCATTGGCTGGGTTTCACGAGGGATTTCCCGCAACGCCCAGCGACCCTCAAGATGTCCTGAGAATGCTGGACGAACTGGGTTCGCCTGCAACGGTGGCGACTACGGGCAGAAGATATTTCGGATTTGTGGTCGGCGGAGTGCTCCCCGCGGTGATGGGCGCAAATTGGCTTGCCGGCGCATGGGATCAGAATGCTTGCTTGCGCGTAATGTCTCCCCTCGCCGCCGAATTGGAAGACGTCGTTTTGCGGTGGATCTGTGAAGCGCTGAATTTGCCCGTGGAGTGCGAAGGCGGGCTGGTCACCTGCGCGACCACGGCTAATTTTACGGCCCTGGCCGCGGCGCGCAATGCGTTGCTGCTTAAGGCTGGCTGGGATGTTGCGGAAGATGGAATGTTCGGTGCGCCTCCGATCGAAATGGTCGTGGGGGCGGAAGTGCACGCGTCGATTCTCAAGGCGCTGAGCCTGGCGGGATTCGGGAAGCGGCGCGTCACAATCGTCGAATCAGACGCGCAGGGGCGCATGCGCGCGGACAAGTTGCCGAAGTTAACCGAGCGCGCCATTGTGTGCATTCAAGCCGGCAATGTGAACTCTGGCTCGTTCGATCCGGCCTCGGAAATCTGCCGCCGCGCCAAGGAGCAAGGCGCGTGGGTGCACGTCGACGGAGCCTTTGGATTGTGGGCGGGAGTTTCGCCGAGATACAGGCATCTTACGCAGGGTTTTGAGCTGGCGGATTCTTGGGCAACCGATGCCCACAAATGGCCGAATGTGAGCTACGACAATGGGATCGTGCTCGTACGGGATGGTGCGTCGTTGCGTGCGGCCATGACGCAGAGCGCCGCCTACCTTGCTTCGGGCACGCGCCGCGAACCGATGCATCACACTCCGGAAGCGTCACGCCGGGCGCGTGGAGTGGAGCTGTGGGCGGCCCTGAAATCCCTGGGACGATCAGGATTGTGCGCGTTGATTGAGCGCACCTGCGCGCTGGCAAAGCGATTCGAGAGCGGCCTGCGCGCGGCAGGATTTCAAGTGCTGAATGAAGTGGTGATCAATCAGGTGCTGGTGTCGTTTGGCGATGCCGCGACCACGCGCGAAGTCATACGCCGCATCCAGGAGGATGGCACGTGCTGGTGCGGGGGCACGGAATGGCAGGGAAAGACGGCCATGCGAATCAGCGTGTCGTCGTGGGCGACAACCGAAGAGGACGTGGATCGCAGTCTCGAGGCCATGGTGCGAATTGCGCGAGCATGCGGCGTAAGCTGAGCGCGAGTTGTCCCAGGCGGAAAGCCCTCAGCGGCTGTGACTGTGCGCCATCGCGGAGGGTTTCAGATCCTCGTGAGTTTGCGGCACGCCCAGATAGGTATGCGACAAGCGATCGTGCCACGTGAGAGCGTCTTCATCCCACCAGGCCCAGAAGAATCCCAGGAAAAATGTTCCCGCGGAAAGAATGTAGCCTGCGCTACGCAACAGCATTTGCCGCGGTGTCGGCGGATCGCCCGTAAAGCTGGTGACTTGCAGGCCGCGGAACATCATGCCCGGCGTTGTGCCGCCGAAAACGGTGAAGAGGGCGAAATATTGCAAGTAGACGATGGCAAATGTCACGCCATAGACCGCGGCGCTGAGCTTGCTGAGCGTGAATTGCCCTCCTAGAGAGCCAAATAGCGCGAGGAAGGCGCCGTAGGCGAAGAGCAGGCACGCGATGTCAATAGCAGCGGCGAAACGCCGTTCTTCGAGCGAGGCCACCGGATACGCCCCGTAAGTTTCCGTCAGCTCGTCTTGGTGAGACCTCGCCAGGCCATAGGTGCGCGATGCGGGCGGAATGGTGACGTCAATTTCCATGCGGCCGTCTGACTTTTCGCGGCTTTGCGCGTTGCGGCCAATGGCAATAGTGAACGAGAAGTCGTCGGCTGCGAGGCTGGGAGTTTCGCCGAGAGCCAACCGGCGCGTGCTGGTGGTCACGGGGCTGTGCTCAAATGGAAGCTGTGATTGATTCGCGCTCGTGGGGCGCCGGCGCTTGCGCGCGCGATACGCCTCCATGCGCATGCTGAGTTCACCCCGCCACGTAGAAGCTTGGTCCGTTTCAACGGCAATTACTGGGATATCGGCGTCCGGGTTGCTGTTCGCTGACGCGGCCGTTTGACCCGGCGTATTCCGAGGGGGAGAGGCAGAGAAATCCTCACAGGAAAACGTGCCTGACGGAAATGAAGAATCACAGAAATTGCAGGCGCGCATGCTTGAGAGCAGTACTGCGCCACACTGCGAGCATGTTTTTGTCACCGGTGCGTTTTGCGCTGCGGACGCTCCCACTCCGGTGAGGAGTGAAACACGACAAGGATAGCACGAGGAAAGGGAAAACAAAGTCAGGGCTTGCGGCGAATGTTTCGTATCAGGCAGCAGGAAGAACAGGCCGTAGACGCGAGGCGTTGGGGCTAAGCGTCAAGTTGCTGGGCAAGCATATCGCGGCTGAACGCAATACGCCTGTCGAGGGTCACTGCGGCAAAGTAGGTACACTGACCGCGCTCCATTTCGGTCCAAGTCACCAAAGCAGGGATGACGCGCGCCAGGGTGGAGCGCACCACGTTTAGCAGGCGGAAGTACGCGTTGATGGCGCGTATGCGGCCGCGTTCCTCGGGACGCTCGGGGCAAAGATCCAGGAGCTGGATGACGCGCGCGAAGTCTTCGCCAGAAGCGGTGTTCGGGATCCCGGTGACGTCGCGAACCTCGGCGGAAAGCGGCTGTTTGATGGACGCCGCGATGAGCGAGCGGCAGTAGGAAATGAAAAACTGCAGCAGCGCAGCGGCGGAGAGAATGAATATGAGCGTAGCCATTAGCGTGGCACCACCGCGAGCCGGGCCGGCGCCATACGCGCGTCGGGGGCCAATCGCCAGAACGCATAAGCCCAAGCAAGGGGTAGCAAACAGCCAAACACAGGAACGACGTAGCCGAAGAACTGAAAATTGGGGAACATGTTTCCGAGAGCAAATGTCGCAGCGAACGCGCTGAAATAGATTCCCAAAGAAAGCACCAATTGGATCAGTTGCGTCCGCGTCTCACGCAGTTTCAGGATGGCGCCCCACAAGATGTACGTTAGGACCAGGCCCACGAAGTACAAATTCTGAGAAAGCTCCGCAAAGAAAGCGCCAGTGAGCATCTTGTTCTGAGACTGCTGAACAACTCCGTACGAGAACAAAACGGTGCCGACGAGCAGGAGCACAGCCGTAAGCCGCACGTATTTCTCGACCTTCATTTCGTCAAAGACGTGCAGATAAAGGGTGATCAGCGCAAGGTAGAGAAAAATGGTGAGGACTGCGTCCGAGTAGAAGTAGAAATATTTGTATTCACTGGAGCGCAGACCAAAATGATTGAAAGCATAGTAGCGCCCCAAGCTGATCAGGAATGAGAACAACATGTAGATATTCAGGCAGAGATAGCGGCGGAAAGAGTGTTTGGCGATCGCCGACACCACCACGCAAACTTCTAGGAGGGATCCCAGGACCCAGATCGTGTATCCGATTGAACCAGGCACGAACTTCCTTTCCCGTGCCCGGCCCGCGCCTTATCAGCGCTGGCTACTTGGTGGACACGGACGGTGGCGGATACGGTGCCGACCCATTCCGGCTCGGCGGTGGATATGGCGCCGACCCATTGGCCATCATAACTGCGCCATCGCTGTGCGCGGCTACAACGGTCTTAAGGCCCATCGCTCCTACCAGGATCAGCATGGCAAGGAGTAGTGCGGTGAGCTTACGTGACATTGAGTGCCTCCAAGGTAGAGAAACCCCGAATGCACTCTATATCTGATTACACCAATGTCAAGCAGCTCGCAAGACGAGCCTGTTCCGTAAAAGTACACATCTCCCCGATTGAACTCTTCGTCAGGCTTTCGCCCGGCGCCGGAGCCTCCTGGGAGGTCGTGCAGGGGCATCGTAAGTTTTAGGACTTGTACGGTCAACGGTACGGTAGTACTAGACATATGCCCTTCCGCTGCCCTTCGGCGTCGCCACGACACACCTGGGCGGTCTGCGATGCCCTTGACACCTTTGCTTGCTACTTCGTAGCATGGAAAATTCCCTTTGGCCGGCGTAGCTCAGTGGTAGAGCGAGGGTCTCATAATCCCTAGGCCGTGGGTTCGATTCCCCCCGCCGGCACCATGTTTTTCAAGAACTTAGTTGGGCCTAGCTGCCGCCGCAGTTGCACGATTGGTGCACAACGTCTCGACCTTTTCCATGGCTTTTAGCGTAACCTCGGGCACTTCTTTGATGTAGTGCTTTTGCGTCGTCGTCACGCTGGCGTGCCGCAGCAGGCCTTTCGCGGCCATTGCGTCTTTCTCGACGGCATTAACTAGCGTAGCGATTCCGCGCCGGAGCGAATACCAACCGTGCCATTGCAGACGGGCTACCGTGAGTATGGGTCGAACCGTGCGTTTGGCCAGATTGTCCAAGTTGAGGGGCTTTCCTACATGGTTGCGCAGAATCGGGCCAGCGTCTGGATTGCCATCGGCCACCCGTAGTTCAGTCAGAATAGAGCGGAGCGGTTCAATGACAGGAACGGGCTTGCTGCTCGCGGCTGTTTTTGGCTCAGTGCTGTAGGTGCGCCATATGGACTGTCGCACGTTCAGCCACCTGCCGTCAAAATCTTCCCATCTCATGCCCCGAGCCTCTCCCGGCCGCAAACCTGCGAAGAACATCAACGCCACAGCCGCGCGTGCCTTTGTCTCGCCCTTCTTGGAGAGCGCGTCCATGATTGCCAGCACTTCGTCGGGTGTGGCCGCATGAGTTTCCTCAGGCATGGCTGCTTTCTTGGGGATCATCGCATCTTGTACAGGATTCACACCGTCAAGCACACCCTGGTTCTTAGCAAATGTGAACACAGTGCTCAAAAACGCTTTGAGGTGGCGAAGGGTTGAACGACTGAGTGCGTGCGTGCGTTGGATATCCGCCAGTGTATTCGCTGCGTCTACGGTGCGAAAATCACGCAGGATGATCTCTGATAGACGAGGGGCGAGATAGCTTTCCCACTGAGTCTTGTAAGCTGAGTAGGTCGAAGGTCTGCAATTTTCGCGTGCAAACGGCAGATAATAGCTCTCAACAAACTTCGCAACGGCCAGCGTGCTTTCGGGACTCCCC
>CATPAM010000009.1 GCA_955651735.1 Candidatus Acidiferrales bacterium
GGTGAACGACGGCGACATGAATTTTGCGTCCTGCTCGATAACATGCTTGGCTTTCGGTCCCGGTAGCTGCATCAGCAGGCTGGGGAGTTTCGTTTCGGTAGCGGCGATCATTTCTTCCTCCTTCAAGGATGGTCAGCGGTGGTTGTGGATTCTGGGAACGCCATTCTGGAGAATGGCGTTCCCAGGACGGAATGGTGACCGCAAGACGCGCGGACAGGTATCGCGTTGACGCACGTCCTTGCCTTGAGAGGAAGACTTAATCTACGCCGAAGAGGTTTGGCCGTAGGTCGGCCGGGGAGGAAATTCTGGGAAAGCGTGGGATGTTGTTGTGCTTCATTTGCGTTTCCAGCGGACGCTTCCGTCCCGGTTATCTTCAAGAATTATACCACGTTCGGCGAGTTCCTGGCGGATGCGATCGGAAGAAGCGAAGTCGCGGCGCTTGCGGGCGGCTTGGCGGTCGGCCACTAGTTTTTCGATTTCGGAATCGCTCAGGGCGTTGGCGTCCTTGGCGTAGCCTAGTTCGTTGAGTTTGGCGGCGTCATTATCTTCGAGGAATGCGAAGACACGATCGAAGGTGGCGAGGAATTGCTGCGCGGCGGCGACGTCGTCCTGGCGGAATTCGCCTTTATCGATCGCGACGTTGGCTTCGCGGACGAGATCGTAAGCGGCGGCGAGGGCTTGCGCGGTGTTGAGGTCGTCGGAGAGGCCGGCGTCGAAATCGGAGGCGGCTTTGGCGATGCGCTCGGACATGCCGGGATACTGACCGGGCGCGAATTTACCTTGCGCGAGGCGATCGGCGAAATTGCGCAGGCGCTCGACAGCGCTGGCGGCTTGCTGGAGGCCGTCAAAGGTGAAATTAAGCTGGCGGCGATAGGGAACGCTGGCGAGAGCGAAACGCAATGCGGAAGGTTTGTAACCTTTGGCGAAGAGATCGCGGAGGGTGAAGAAATTGCCGAGGGACTTGGACATTTTCTCGCCTTCGACGAGAAGATGCTCGGCGTGAAGCCAGTAGCGGACGAAGTGTTTACCGGTGGCGGCTTCGCTTTGCGCGATTTCGTTTTCGTGATGGGGGAAAGTGAGATCGACGCCGCCGGTGTGGATGTCAATCGTTTCGCCGAGATATTTCATGGCCATGGCGGAGCACTCGATGTGCCAGCCGGGGCGGCCGCGGCCGATGGGCGTGTCCCAGAAATGCTCGCCGGGCTTGGGGGCTTTCCATAGGGCGAAATCGCGGGCGCTTTCTTTTTCGTAGCGGTCGACATCGACGCGGGCGCCGGCTTGGATGCCGGTGACGTCGATTTTGGAGAGCTTGCCGTAGTCGGGGAACTTGGCGATGCGGTAGTAGATGGAACCTTCGCTGGGGTACGTGTAGGTTTTTTCCTGGAGACGCTGGATGAGCTGGACCATGGAATCGATGTTGTCCGTGGCGCGGACCCAGTGCTCGGGGGATTCGATGCTGAGCGTTTTGCAATCGTCGAAAAAGGCTTGGGCGAATTTTTCGGTGTAGTCGCGGATACTGACGCCTTTGGCGGCGGCGTTGGCGATGATGCGATCGTCGACATCGGTGAGATTCATGACGTGGGTGAGGCGGAAGCCGCGGAGTTTGAGGAAGCGGCGGAGGATGTCCTGGAAGACGAAAGTGCGGTAGTTGCCGATGTGGGCGTAGTCGTAGACGGTGGGGCCGCAGGTGTACATGGTGACTTCGCCGGGTCTTTGTGGGACGAAGGGTTCGGTTTGGTTGGAGAGCGTGTTGTGGAGGTGGATTTCGTTCATGAAGGCGGTTGTCAGTCGATGGCGTTGGTAAGGAGCGGCATTTTTCGGCGTCAGAGAAGCGATGATTCTAGCTGAGGAGCGAGGGAAAACAAACAGGGCGCAGCCGTGACGGGTCAATTTGAATCTTGGACCTCAAGATATTCTTCTTCGACCCAGATTGTATGCCGCTATGAGGGCTCCCCGAGGACATGACCAACATCCAATCTCGCGAGTTGGTAGGGCAAGCCATCGACGTTTTCCATCTCTTGAACTAGGAAGCTCTTACCCAAGCACTTTTCAAATAAAGTGCGTGTCTGTAGTTCTGCGTCGTCTGCGTCATCCTTCGCATCGGGAGGAATACCGATGAGTTTGACGCGATCTCCGGCTTTCATACTGGTCTCTTCTAGTGGCTCTCCAGCGATTGGTCCTCCAAACTGACCCTCTTCCAGCCGTGCTGCCTCCTTACAATTGACTCCATGGAGGTTGGCCCATAGAGTGACGGGCGGAGCAATCATGGGAGTGAACTGGTATGCCTAGCGTGAGTGGGATTCGATGGAAGTGGTGCGCGGCAGTTTCGATCTCTTTAGCCGCAGGATCGGGAGTTCATGCGCAGAGCGACGCAACTGCTGAGCACGCGAAGAGGCTTACCCCGGAAGCTTCGCTGAATTTGCGGTCGGTGGCGGACCTGCAATTTTCGCCGAACGGGGGGCGGCTGGCATTTGTGGTGACGGAGCCGGCGAAGGGGACGGAGCGGCTGCGGCATATCTGGATTTATGAGCTGACGAGCGGGGTGGCGCGGCAGTTTACGTTTTCGGCGAAGTCCGAAAGCGCACCGCGATGGTCACCCGACAGAAAACAGTTGGCGTTTCTTTCGAATCGCGCGGAGGACCAGCAACAGGTTTTTTTGATGGCAGCGGATGGAGGAGAAGGGCGGGCGGTGACCAAAGGGAAGCGAAGCGTGAAGGCGTTTGAGTGGTCGCCGGACGGGAAGGAAATCGCGTTCCTGGCGCCGGATGCAAAGTCGGAGGAAGAGGAGAAGAAGGAGAAAGATAAGGATGATGCGAAGGTGGTGGACAGGGAGGATAAGCGGGCGCGGCTTTGGATTTTGCATGTGGCAACGGGCGAGGCGCGGGCGCTGACGAAGGCGAACTGGGAAATGAAGGAGCTAGCGTGGTTGCCCAGCGGCGACCGGGTTGTGGTGCAAGGCACAGAGCATCCGGAATCGGATCAGTACACGGAACGGATTTACACCGTGCAGGTTGCGGACGGAACGATGAAAGAGCTCGTGAAGCCACTCGGGCCATTCGGTGAGATGCGCGTTGCGCCGGACGGCAAGACGATTAGTTATGTTGGACCGCGGGAGGATGGGCCGGAGCCGCACGATTTGATGTTGCTGCCCGTTGCGAGCCATGCGGCGCGAAACTTGACGGGGGCGAGCCTGGATCGACTGGTGCAGGATTATCACTGGTGGAAGGACGGCTCGGTGGTGCTACTGGCGGCGAATGGTTTTTCGAATTTGCTGGTGACCTATTCGGGTGACGGGGCGAGGCACGATCTTGCGCCTGCGCCGGGTCCGGCGGGAAGCATGGCGGTGACGGGGAGCGGGGAGATCGCGTTCGTTTCGCAGGGGGCGACGCGGCCACAGGAAGTGTGGCTGTGGGACCAGAAGAGCGCGCCGAAGCAAGTCACGCACCTGAATGATTCGTGGAAGCAATTCACGCTGAGCGAGCCGGAGTTCTTTAAGTACAGATCGTTTGATGGCGCGGAGATTGAGGCGGCGTTGCTTGAGCCGCAAGGATATGACGGCAAATCGAAGCTGCCGCTGATCGTGCTGGTTCACGGCGGGCCGACGGGCCGGTGGGCGGATTCGATTGAGACTTGGGGGCAGTTGCTGGTGACGCGTGGGTACGCGGTGTTTTATCCGAACATTCGCGGGTCGGTGGGATATGGGCAGAAATTTGTGGAAGCGAATCGCGGGGATTGGGGCGGCGGCGATTTCAAGGATGTGATGGCCGGAGTGGAGAACCTGATCAAGCGCGGCATCGCGGACCCGGAGAAGCTGGGAATAGGAGGCTGGTCGTACGGCGGGTACATGGCGGAGTGGGCGATTACGCAGACGAACGTGTTCAAGGCGGCAGTTTCGGGCGCGGGTATGGCAAATCTAATCTCGGAATTTGGGACGGAGGACCATCCGGCGGGGGACGAATGGTTTTATGGCGTGCCGTGGGAGCAGCCGGAGGGATTTCTTAATAGCTCGCCGTTCGTGCACTTGAAGAATGCGAAGACGCCCACGCTGGTGCTGCAGGGCGATGCGGATCCCATTGATCCGCTGGGGCAGAGCCAAGAGCTGTATCGGGGGCTGAAGCGCTATGGAGTGGAGGCGGAATTTGTGGTGTATCCGCGGGAGCCGCATGGGTTTCATGAGGAGAAGCATTTGGTGGATCGGTTGAATCGGATATTGGCTTGGTATGACAAGTATTTGAAGAAGTGACTCTCTGGGGCGAACTGTAGCGGGCCTCTGGCTGAAATCAGTGGCGGGCTCGACGGCTCAAAAGCGGCGGCCCTTCGAGGCTCAGGGTAAACAAGGCTGTCGCAGTCCAGAAACTTCTTGTAGGCCTTGCGGGCTGGGTACTACCTGTTGCGGAGTGCTTTACAGGGAGAAAGCTTCGTGTTAGTGTTTTTTCCCGTACCGCCATTCACGCGCCAGGCGGCTGGGCTCTGATCGAGAACCTGCCAAACGTTTTGACGGGCGACCGCGTCACGGTCGGGTTGTCGTCGACGGTAACTCCTTCCCTGAAGACAAAGCTTCGTTTCTCTTTGCACGAGCGTGTGTAGTGTTTGAGGCGCAGCCGTGCCTGCCTGCCGCAGGCAGGCTGCATCCTACACGGGGTAGGAGCTGAAATGGTTGCACCGGTTAAAACGGCGTGCCAGTCTGAGATTAGCCGTGCGATGAGGGACAAAAGGGGACACCTTGCTTAAGCTGCGGAAAGTGGAGATCACGGGATTTAAGTCGTTCTGCGAGAGGACGGTGGTGACGTTCAGCGGGACGGGGACGACTTGCATCGTGGGGCCGAATGGATGCGGGAAGTCCAACGTGGTGGATGCGATTTCTTGGGTGCTGGGCGAACAGAGCCACAAGTCGCTGCGCGCGGAGCGCATGGCGGATTGCATTTTCAATGGGACGACGAAGCGGCCGCCGATGGGGTTGGCGGAAGTGACGCTCACGATGGAGGACCCGGAGCTGGCGGAGGCGGCGCGGTTTGTGCTGGAGAGCGCGGCGGAAAACACCGGGATTAACACAGAGTTCACAGAGGTGGGGAGCACAGAGGGCACAGAGAAGAGCGCGGGCGATGTGGCGCCGCCGCCCATCGACGGATCGGGTGCCGATGCCGACGGGGAACCTCCAATTGAGACATCGAACCAAGATGGGGCGCAGCATGCTGCGCCCCTACCGGAGGCGGAATTTGTTAAGGGGCGGCGGCGGAAGAAGGCGGCGGAGAAGCCGGTTTTGGCGATGAAGCCGGGCGAAGTGGTGGTCAGCCGGCGGCTGTACAGGTCGGGGCAGAGCGAGTATTTGATCAACGGACGCGTGGCGCGGCTGCGCGATATTCAAGAGATGTTTATGGGCGTGGGATTGGGGCCGGATTCTTACGCGATCATCGAGCAGGGGCGCATTGGGCTGATCCTTTCGACCAAGCCGTTGGAGCGGCGGGCGATTATTGAAGAAGCGGCGGGCGTGACGAAATTCAAGACGAAGAAGCGGCTGGCAGAGGCAAAGCTGGAATCGTCGAAGGTGAATTTGTCGCGGGTGAACGACATCGTGGTGGAAGTGGAGAAGCAGCTTGGTTCGCTGAAGCGGCAGGCGGCGAAGGCGCGGCGGTTTTCGGAAATTCGCGACCAGATGCGCGGGATTGTGCGGCAGATGCTGGCGGGCAAGGCGCGAGAGCTCGATGGGGAAGCGGAACGCATCGGCAGGCGGCTCACGGAATTGACGGCGGCGGAAGCGCATAGTGCGCAGGAGATTCAGCGGCAAGAGGGCGAGCAAGATTCACTGAATCAGCGGATTTATACGCTGGATGCGGAGCTGCGGCAGAACCAGAACCATTTGAACTTGACGGCCCTGGAGGTGGATCGGAGCGAGAATCGCATTGCGTTCAACCGGCAGCGGGCAGAGGAACTGGCGGGGAGGCACGGGCAGATCGCGGCGGAAATTGCGGAAGCGGCGGCGCGGGCGGCGGAGTGGGATTCGCGAAACGCGGCGCAACAGCAATCGGTGATTGCGCTGCGCGACGAATCCGGAGTGATCACGGAGCGCGTGGAGGAGCTTGCGGCACGGGCCGAATCGCGCGGGGTGCAGATTCGCGATTGGGAATTGCGAATCGAGGCGCTGCGGGCGTCGGTTTCCGAGGCGGGGGAGAGTTTGCTGCGTCTGCATGGTGAGCAGAAACAGGCGGAAGAGGCGTTGGTTCATCAAAATGCGGCGCTGCAGAAAGGCGAGGCGAGCGAAGGGGAGCTGCTGGAATCGTCGATTAAGGTGCGCGATGACGCGGAGCGGGCGGCTTTGGAGTTTGAAGCGGCAAACGGGCAGTTGAACTTGCTGACGGGCAAGGCCGCCGCGCTTCAGGCCTCGATTGGAGTGATGCGGCAGGAACGCGAAACGATGACGGCCCAGGCAGATGCGCTGCGCGAGTCCGTGGTGGGAGTGCGGGCGCGGCATGCGACGCTGACGCGGATTCTAAATGACCGGTCGTACACGGCGGACGCGGTGCAGAAGCTGTTTGCGGCGAATGAGAGCGGGGCGGGGCGGGACTTCCATGCGGTGGGAGTGCTCGCTGATTACGCGGAGGTCGAGGAACAGCACGAGGCGGCGATTGAGCAGTATCTGCGCGATGAACTGGAGTATGTGGTGGTGGAGACGTTCGATCACGCGCGCGCAGGAGTTTCGTTGTTGCGCGACGAAGTGGGCGGACGCGCGACGTTTTTTGTGGATTCGCTGCGCAACTTGAAACTGACTGAATACGAGCCGATTGTGCACTTCCGGGCGGAAGACGGCGTGATCTCGCGGCTCGATAAACTAGTGGGATTCCGGGATCCCCTGGGCGCGGCGGCGAAACAGTTTTTGCCACGGCTGCGGGCGGGATATTTGACGGACAGCGCAACGGCGGCCGAAAAATTGGCGCGGGAAAATCCGCAGTACGCGTTTGTGACGCCGGATGGAACTTGCTACCAAGGGCGCATGGTGACCGGCGGGCGGGCAGATGAGGCGGGTCCGCTTGGCATGAAGAGGGAATTGCGCGCGCTGGACGGGGAGAGCGCGCAATTGGAAAAGCGCGGCGAAGAGGCTCGCGCGGCGCTGGAGAATTTGGTTGCAAACCTTCGTAAGGCGGAGCAGTCGCTGGAGGAAGTGAGCGCGCAAAAGCAGATTGCGGAACGCGAGGTTTATTCGGCGAAACACCGGCATGAGCAGACGCAGGGGGAGCTGGCGCGACTCGGGCTGGAGCTGACGCTCTGCCAGAACGAGCTCGCGCGGATTCGCCAGGACGTGGATCATGCGCGGCTGCGTGCGGACCGGGCGCGGCATCAACTGGCGGCGGCGGCTACTTCGCGTGCGGAGGCGGAATCGGAGGGCGCGCGGCTTGCAGAGGAGCTGGCGCAGCTTCGCGAGTCGATTCAGACGGAGCAAAATGAGCTGGCCGCGGGGCGTGCGGAGCTTGCGGCGATGAATGAACGGCTGGCAGCGGCGGAGGCTGTAGCGTCGCGGTTGATGGAAGAGCGTGCGGAGTTGGAGCGCCGTGAGGCGGCGCTGCAGCAGCAGGAGGCGTCGATTAACGAAGAGGCAGCCGCGCTGGTGAAGCAGAGCGAGGAGCTTGCGCAGCAGCTCGGGGGATTGCGCGCGGAGAAGCTGCGGCTGGAAACGCGGGAGCGGGAGTTGGAGCAGGAATGGGAGAGCGGGCGGACGCGCGTCACGCACATGGAAGACCACCTGCGGATGGGGCGGCAGACGCTGCAGGAGGTGCGCGAGCAGCGAAGCCACGCGGAAGTGGAGCGAGCGCGGAATGATTCCGACCGGCAGCACCTGCGCGAAACATGCATGACGGAAGTGAATGCGCAGCCAGAGGATTTGATTGCGACGGAGACAGCGTTCATCAGCGGGGAAGAATTGGCGATTGCGGAGGCGAATTATCGCGAAATGAAGGCGCGCATCGAGTCGATGGGCGCGGTGAACATGATGGCGCTGGAGGAGTACAACCAGTGCGAGCAGAGGTTCACGTTCCTGACGAGGGAGCGCGACGATTTGCTGCAATCGATTGCGGATACACAGCAAGCGATCGCGGAGCTGGACCTGGTTTCGCGGGAGAAATTCGAGTTGGCGTTCAACAGCATCAATCACAATTTTTCGGACGCGTTCCACACGATTTTTGGCGGCGGGACGGCGGAGATGCGGCTGACGGAGCCGGACAGCTCCGGAGACGCGGGGATCGACGTGGTGGCGTCGCCTCCGGGCAAGCGCTTGCAGAATATTTTGCTGCTATCGGGCGGCGAAAAGGCCATGACGGCGCTGGCGCTACTGATCGCGATTTTCCGGTATCAACCGAGCCCGTTCTGCATTTTGGATGAAGTGGATGCGCCGCTGGACGAAGCGAACGTGGGGCGCTTCACGCGGCTGGTGGGCGAAATGAGCGGGCAAACGCAGTTCATCATCGTGACCCACAATCGCAAGACGATGGAGACGGGCAGCGTGTTGTACGGCGTGACGATGCAGGAGCCGGGAGTGTCAAAGCTGGTGAGCGTGCGCTGGGAAGGCGACGAAGCGCCCACGCGAAAGCGCAGTACGGCTGCCGCAGCATCCGCGGCTTGATCATTGCAAACACGATTCGTTCGACAAATTTTCAGCACAGCGGCTGTAGAAAAGTGCAAAAGTTTTTCCGTTTGTCTAGCCTGTTCTTCTTATTGCGGGTATTTCTTTTTCTTCTCCTGTTGAAATTTTTTTTTCGCGCGCGCCTGATTGACTTCGCTTTACGCTGCGCTAGAATGCTCGGCACTCTTGCAGGGGAAATTCTTCCGTGCCCTTCGGTGCAACAATGCGCGTAGTACGGGAAACGAAGTTCACCGGCCTCTCGCCCGCCGCGCGCGGTAAAGTGCGCGACATCTATGATGCCGGCGACGCGCTGTTGATTGTGGCCACGGACCGGCTGTCGGCGTTCGATGTGATTTTGCCTACGCCCATTCCCGACAAAGGGCGCGTACTGACGCGGCTTTCGTTGTTCTGGTTTGACCTGCTGCGCGATGTGATTCCAAATCATGTGCTTAGCGCGACGGAATTCCCTGCGCCGTTTGACGCTTATCGCGAGGAACTTGCCGGGCGCTCGATGCTGGTACGGAAGACCGTGCCATTGCCGATTGAGTGCGTGGTGCGCGGCTATGTTTCGGGTTCGGGATGGAAGGACTATCAGCGGGCGGGAGAGATCTGCGGCATTACGTTGCCGACCGGCATGCGCGAGTCTGACCGCTTGCCGGAGCCGATTTTCACGCCGGCAACGAAGGCGGCGAGCGGGCACGACGAAAACATTTCGTTTGAACGGGCTGCCTCGTTGATTGGAACTGAACGTGCACTGCAAGTGCGCGATGTCAGCCTGGAAATTTACCGACGCGCAGCTACGTACGCTGAGCCTCGAGGGATTTTGCTGGCGGACACTAAATTCGAGTTTGGCTTGCTCAAGGACGAGCTTATTTGGATTGACGAGGCGCTCACGCCGGATTCCTCGCGATTCTGGCCCGCCGCGCAGTACAAACCTGGCGGGACGCAGCCCTCCTTCGACAAACAGTTTGTGCGCGACTATTTGGAGAGCATCCACTGGCCGAAAACCCCGCCCGGCCCGGAGCTGCCTCCGGAAGTCGTCGACGCAACGCGTGGCAAGTACCGGGAAGCGTACCGCATCCTGACCGGGCGCGAATTGGACTAGCGCCGGGGCCAGAATTGCGCGTTTCCCCTTGGAGTGTGCCGTGAAGGACCAACTCGAAGGACTCGTGAGCCAGATGGTGGAGCGGGGAATCTTGTTCGATGAGGCCGTGGGGGAATTTGAAAAGCGGTTTATCAAACGGGTGCTGGAGCGCGCGGAGGGGAACCAGTCGCGCGCGGCGCAGATTCTAGGAATTCACCGCAATACGCTGAGTCGCAAGATCGACGCATACAAGCTGGACCACCGGAATCACCACGCAAGGTAGACAATTCCTAGACTGATTTTCACTTGCATGGTGGTCCTGGAAGAAAAACGGCTCGCCAATTTCTCGGCGAGCCGTTGCATTTTGGTACGCCGAGCATGTTCGATAGCTTGGGGGTGAAAGTCCCCTACCCAACCTGATGGAGGTGAAGGGTTAGTGAAGCGCAAGGGCGTCGCCGCGAGGCGGGGTCTGAAGGAAGCGTGGAGCAAACACGCGAGCCGATGAACAAGAACCGGATGATGAGGCCTACGGTGCCGGGCGAGCGAGCAGCTGATCGCGAGGCCTGTATCCATCCAGGACACTGGTGGTAAATCCGGCGGTTGTGGGTGGAAGGCGGTCGAACTTATCACGGGAGATCTGCTAGGCGTCACGGATTCGTGACGGAAGGCATCGTGAGGTGTCTTGACCGCAAGGCAGAAGTCAGCAGAGGGCGTAGTACTCACGCGAGTGAGGA
>CATPAM010000010.1 GCA_955651735.1 Candidatus Acidiferrales bacterium
GATTTTTTCCTGGCCGGCCGCGAGATGACCGCGTGGGTCGCGGGACTGAGTTTTCTCTCCGCGAATCTGGGTTCCCTGGAATTGCTTGGATGGGCGGGCTCTTCCTATCAGTACGGAATTCTTGCGGCGCACTGGTATTGGATCGGCGCGATTCCCGCAATGCTGTTTCTCGGCATTGTGATGATGCCGTTCTACTACATTTCGAGAACGCATTCGGTGCCTGGCTACTTGCAACTGCGCTACGGAAAAGCAGCGAGCGGGTTAAGCGCGGTCTCGTTCGGTTTCATGACCATTCTGATGTCCGGCGTGAACATGTTTGCGATGGCCAAAGTCATGCAGGTGGTGCTGGGCTGGAACATCCATTTCAGCATCTGGGTATCGTCGCTGACGGTCGGAATCTACGTGGCGTCTGGCGGCTTGTTTTCCGCGATCTTCAACGAAGTCCTGCAGTTCTTCTTGATTTGGTTCGGTGCGCTGCTGATTCCTATTCTCGGTCTGATTGAAGCGGGCGGATGGAGCGGGCTAGTCGCGCGCATCCAGCACAATTTCCCGGGACAGAATTTCACCCACGCGTGGAGTACGCTCGGGCGCTTTCAAGATAATCCGATGGGGATGCACTGGACGGGAATTGTTTTCGGATTGGGCGCCGTGATTTCGATGGGCTACTGGACCACGGATTTTCTGGTGGTGCAGCGCGTTTTATCGGCGAAGGATTTGCGCTCCGCAAAACTCGCACCGATCATCGGTTCTTTTTTCAAGATGGCCGTGCCGCTGATTGTGATTCTCCCCGGCTTGATCGGTTTGGCGGTGCTGCCGGAAAAGCTGGTGCCGGAAAGCGCGTTACAGCCCGGGCAGCACAGTTACAACGATGTGCTGCCGCTGATGCTGGCGCGCTACTGCGGACCGGGATTGATGGGCCTCGGCGTGACCGCGTTGGTCGCCGGATTCATGGCGGGCATGGCCGGCAATGTCAGCGCCTTCGCCACCGTCTGGACCTACGACATTTACCGCCCGTTTATCCGCAAAGCGGCCACGGACCAACATTACGTTTCCATGGGCCGCTGGTGCACGATCATCGGCTTGTTTATCAGTATCGGCACGGCGTATTTGGCGATGGGGTTTGCGAGCATCATGGACTACGTGCAAGCGCTCTTCAGTTTCTTCATCGCGCCTCTTTTCGGGACCGTGCTGCTCGGCATGCTGTGGAAACGCGCGACGCCGTTGGGCGGATTTTTGGGGCTGCTGGCCGGAACGCTGACCGCGATTGGAATTTTCGTTTCCATGAAAATCGATCACGACCTTGTCGCGGTGTTTGCGCTCTCCCCGCTGGCCAAGGGACTCGCTCAGGATATGTATCAAGCGCTGTGGTCTTGTCTGGTGTGCGTCCTGGTCACCGTCGTGGTGAGCCTCGCTACCACTCCCAAGCCTGCGGCGGAATTGACCGGACTGGTGTACGGTTACACTGCGATACCGAAGGAAGAAAACGTACCGTTGCTGCACAAGCCGATTTTTTGGGCGGGCGTGGCGGTGGCGCTGTTCGTGATTCTGCAAATCCTTTTCTGGTAGGGAACATGAGCGAAAGGCATCACATTATTCCAGTGTGGTTCTTTGTTGGATTGCTGTTGCTGACCTACGGGGCGCTGATTGTGGCCAGTGGAATCGCGGAGTGGCGAAATCCTCCGCCGACCGTCCTTGCAAATTTGCACGCGCCGGTCTGGTGGGGCAGTCTGATGGTCGTACTGGGCGGCGCGTACATCAATGCATTCCGGCCACGGAGGAGTTCATGAGCACGTTCGGCGTCATCATCGGCAATCGGGGTTTCTTCCCCGACGTGCTGGCGCGCGACGGACGCGAGGAAATCTTGCGTGTCCTGGCCGAGCAGGGCCACAAGGCGTTTTGTCTCACGCCGGAGGAGAGCAAGTTCGGCTCCGTGGAGACGTTTGCCGACGCGCGTCGCTGCGCGGACCTCTTCCGAGCACACGGCGACGAGATCGATGGCGTCCTGGTGGCACTTCCGAATTTCGGCGACGAGCGCGCCATCGCCGACACGCTGCGCCTCGCGCGACTGAATGTCCCGGTGCTGGTGCAGGCCACTCCGGACGCGCCTGGCAAAATGACCATTGCGCACCGCCGCGACAGTTTCTGCGGAAAGATGTCCGCATGCAACAACCTGAAGCAATATGGAATTCCCTACTCGCTGACGACTCTGCACACCGTGTCGCCAAGCTCCGCGGAGTTCAAGAAAGACCTCGAGTGGTTCTCCGGAGTTTGCCGCGTGGTGAAAGGCTTGCGCAATCTCCGCGTTGGAGCGATCGGTGCGCGGCCGGCGGCCTTCAACACCGTGCGTTACAGCGAAAAACTTCTCGAAGCCAACGGCATCACCGTGGAAACGCTGGACCTTTCCGAAGTGATCGGCCGCATCGGTCGCATGAAGGACAATGATGACCGCGCGGTGCAAAAACTGAAGAACATCGAACGCTATGTCACCACCAGCGGCATTCCCCAGCCGGCGTTGCTCAAAATGGCCAAGCTTGGCGCGGTGATCGACGACTGGATGCACAGCGCGCAGGTGAAAATCAGCGCCGTGCAGTGCTGGACTTCGCTCGAGGAAAACCTTGGCGTGGTGCCGTGCACGGTCATGAGCATGATGAGCGATTCCCTGATATCGAGCGCCTGCGAAGTCGATGTCTGCGGCGTCCTGGGCATGCACGCGCTGCAACTTGCCTCGCAGACGCCGAGCGCCTTGCTGGACTGGAACAACAACTACGGCAGCGATCCCAACAAGGCGGTGTGCTTCCACTGCAGCAATTTGCCCAAACATTTCTTCAAAGATGTGCAGATGGATTTTCAAGCCATCATCGCCGGCACGGTCGGAAAGGAAAACACGTTTGGCACCTGTGTTGGCCGCGTCAAGTCCGGGGCCATGAGTTATGCGCGCTTCTCGACCGATGACCTCACCGGCAAAATCCGTGGCTACTCCGGCGAAGGGCGCTTCACGGATGATCCACTGGAAACCTTTGGCGGCGCCGGGGTGGTGGAAATTCCCAACATGCAAAAACTTCTGCACTACATCTGCGAAAATGGATTCGAGCATCACGTCGCCGCGAATTTCTCGACGGTCGCGCCCGTCATTCACGAGGCGACCACGCGCTATCTCGGTTGGGACATGTACGCGCACGCGTAAGCCAGCGATGCCGCGGGCGCGAGCGCAATCCAACTTGGAAACCAGTTCATGGCCATCGTAGCGGGCGTAGATTTTGGCACGCTCAGCGTGCGCGTCACCATCGTCGATACGGAACGCGGCCGTCTCGGCTCCGGAATTGCCGAGTACCCGCTGCATCGAAAGAAAGACGACCCCGACTACGCCACGCAGAGCCACGACGACCACATGCGCGCCCTCGCCGAGGCCACTCGCAAAGCCATTGCCGCCGCACGCATCGCCAGCGACCAAGTTGCGGCTCTGGCCATCGACACCACCGGCTCCAGCGTCATTCCCGTGGACGGGAACCTTCGGCCGCTCGATGAATACTATCTATGGTGCGACCATCGCTCGTGGCGTGAAGCCGCGCTCATTACTGAAACCGCCCGCCGCGAGAAACTCGAAGCGATCAATTGGTGTGGCGGAACTTATTCTTCCGAATGGGGATTTTCGAAATTACTGCATTGGTTACGCCACAATCCTGAAAAACGAGCGCGCTTCGCTACCGCTTTCGAGCATTGCGACATGGCTGCCGCAATTCTTTGCGGAATCAACGATCCCGCAAAAGTGCAGCGCTCGATTTGCGCCATGGGTCACAAGTGGATGTGGAACGCGTTGCTCGGCGGGCTGCCGCCGGAAAATTTTCTGGTATCGGTCGATCCGCTGCTGGCCGGTGTTCGCGCGAAACTGGACGGCCGCTATGCCACGAGCGACAAGATCGCGGGACGCCTTGCGCCGGAGTGGGCCAACAAACTCGGGCTTCGCGCAGGCATCCCGATTCCGGTGGGGGCCTTCGACGCGCATTGGGACGCGGTCGGGGCCGGCGCGCGCACCGGCGACGTCGTAAACGTCGTCGGCACCTCCACCTGCATTATCGCCATGAGCGATGACACGCGGCTTATCCCCGGCGTCTGCGGCGTCGTGCCCGGCTCCGTGCATCCGCAAAAGACCGGCGTCGAGGCTGGGCTCTCCGCTACGGGAGACATTTTTGAAGCCATCGCACGTCGCGCCAATACCAGCGTCGCCGCGCTATCGCAGGACCTCGCTTCGTACCGGGCTGGTCAAACCGGTTTGCTCCGCCTCACCTGGGACAATGGCGACCGCACAGTCCTGGTTAATCCTGAACTCGGCGGAATCACGCTGGGCTGGCATTTGACGCACAGCGCGCAGGACGAATTATTTGCGGCCATAGAGGGCACGGCCTTCCACACTCGCGTTATCCTGGAACGCATGGAACAGCACGGCGTCCCGATCCGCCGGGTCATCAACGCCGGCGGCATCCCGCAGAAGAATGAAGTGCTGAATCGCGTTTACGCCAACGTACTGAACAAGCCCGTGCTCATACCCAAATCGGACGTTACCAGCCTCGGCTCCGCGATTTTCGCCGCGCTGGCCGCCGGCGCGTTTCGTTCGCTGGAAGAAGCGCAAGACGCGCTTTGCCCGGAGTATCGGGTCGTCGAACCCGATGCGCAGTCCGCTCAAACATACGAGGAGCTTTACGCTTTGTACCGAGAACTTTACTTCGGTTTCGGCAGCTTGAACGCACCCGCGATTTCCGCCGGCCGCATCCTTCCAACTTTGCGACGGGTCGCGGCGATAGCGCGAGGCAACGCATGATCCTGAAAACCCTCCGTGAAGAAGTACTGGAAGCCAATCTGGAGTTGGTACGGCGCGGGCTGGTACTGTACACGTTCGGCAACGCCAGCGGCATCGCACGCGAGGAAGGCCTGGTAGTGATCAAGCCCAGCGGCGTTCCCTATGACAAAATGAAGCTCAAGGATCTGGTGGTCACGGATCTGCACGGCAAAGTCGTCGAAGGCTCGCTGCGCCCTTCTTCCGATCTGCCCACCCATTTGATTCTCTATCGCGAATTCGCCGCCATCGGCGGCATTGCGCACACGCACTCGCGGGCGGCGACTTCCTGGGCCCAGGCGCAACGCGAAATCCCTTGCTTCGGCACGACGCACGCCGACTACTTCCACGGCCCTATCCCGGTGACCAAGCCGCTGCGCCCAGCGCAGATTCGCGCGGACTACGAAGCAAACACCGGCTTGGCCATCGTAAGACGCTTCGCGAAGCTCGATCCGCTGCATGTGCCAGCCGTGCTCGTTGCCGGGCACGCCCCGTTCTGCTGGGGCGCCACGCCCGCCGGGGCCGCGTACATCGCGGTGATCGTGGAAGAAATTGCGGCCATGGCATCCCAGACGATCGCTGCCAATCCGAGAGCGAGCTGCATCTCCCAGCACCTCCACGACAAGCATTTCCGCCGCAAACATGGCCGCGACGCCTATTACGGGCAAAACAAGTAGCTGGCGTTCAAGAGTCGTGGAACAACGTCGCGGTCTCGGCGATATTTTCACTTTGCTTGTTTGCCGCGAGCGTTTAGGATGCCAATTCAAATTGAATCCTGTGGAGGAAACATTGCGAACGATTGCCGTTCTAGCGCTTTTCACTTTGGTGGTCACTCCCGTATTTGCGCAGAAACAAAAACCGAAGAAATCCGCTGAAGGCGGAACAGAGA
>CATPAM010000011.1 GCA_955651735.1 Candidatus Acidiferrales bacterium
AGCTGCTTCCGTCCCGCTCGACTTCCAAACCGCTTGGCACATGCTAGTCGACCGCCCACAGCTGCAGCCCGGCGAAGACGAGCTGATTCTTGGCGCCGGCAGCGGTGAGGGCAGCGCCGCCATCCAGATCGCCAAATTCTTTGGCGCCCGCGTGATCACCACGGCCGGTTCCGACGCAAAGCTCGAGAAGGCCCGCGGACTGGGTGCCGACCATCTGATCAATCACAAATCTCAAAAAATTCGTGACGAAGTCCGCCGCATCACCAACAAGCGCGGCGTCGACGTTGTCTTCGAGCTCGTCGGCACCGCCACTTGGGACGACAGCTTGGCCAGCCTCGCGCTCGCTGGCCGACTGGTCACCTGCGGCAACACCACCGGCTACGACGCCAAACTCGATCTGCGCTTCCTCTTCAGCCGCCAGCTTTCCCTGCTCGGCTCCTACATGGGAGCGAAAAGCGAGCTGCACACCGTCATGAAGCTCGTAGCCGCAGGCCGCCTGAAGCCGACAGTCGACCGCGTTTTCCCGCTGCCCCAAGCCACCGCCGCCCACACCTACCTCGAATCCGGCCAGCAATTCGGCAAAGTCGTCCTAAAAGTCTGATTGTTGTAGTTCGTGATGATTTACTCTCTTGCGCGCAGCATAGCCGCTATGACAAGGAGTGGCTCTTCGGCGGGCGCATATTCGATCACGTAATCTCGCAAAATTTGAAACCGTAACGGCCGCGAGGTGAGGTCCGGACGCGCATGGCCTTGGCCCGGAAATGGGACAAGCCTTTGAATCACTTCGTAGATTTCTTCAACTATGCTATCAGCCGCCGAGAGATTGGAGTGCAAAGGCCTGTTCGCCGTGAATTGGCTGTACGCGGCCGCTTTTAACATCATCATAGCGGCCGTCAAGCATGTTGCGGGTTTCCTCTGCAAGATATCCGGCCATCGCGTCTTCAATCAGATCGGCGGTGGACCGGCTGGTCTTGGCCACCAGTTCGTTCAGGCGCGATTCGGTGCCAGGCTTAAACCGTACTTGCATCGACCCTCGCGATCCGATTAAGGAGGAACATCACGCCAAATTCAGCGCGCGCTTAAACGACCCCTTTTCGCTGTCAATCTTCTTCTGCAACTGCAAGATCGAATACAGCAGCGCCTCCGGCCGCGGCGGGCATCCGGGCACATACACATCCACCGGAATCACCTGATTGCATCCCTGCACGATGGCATAATTGTTGAACACGCCGCCCGAAGTCGCGCAAGCCCCCATCGAAATCACCCACTTCGGTTCCGGCATTTGATCGTAGAGCTGCCGCACCACCGGCGCCATCTTTTGCGATAGCCGCCCGGCCACAATCATCAAGTCCGCCTGCCGCGGCGATGGACGAAACACTTCCGCACCAAAGCGCGCCACGTCAAACCGAGCCGCCGCCATGGACATCATTTCAATCGCGCAGCACGCCAATCCAAATCCTAGCGGCCAAATCGAGCTTTTCCGCGCCCAATTCACCGCCTTATCCAGCGTGGTGAAGATGATCCCCTCATCCTCCAGCAGCTTGCCGAAATCATCCGGCTTCGTCAGCGTGACATGCTTGCCCAACGATGTGCTCATAGTTCCTCGCGCCTCCATTTTCGCACACGCTCACCCACGAAACAATCTGCGCCTTTCGTGGCACAGCCATTTTTGGCTGTGCGGACATTCTGCGGTCCGCAACCGTCCGTTCCGCTTTATAATCGCGCCCATGGCCACCGTCCCTTCCCCGCTCCGCCAGTCGCCCCACCTGCGCCTTCACTGCGTCAACGTATTCGTCCGCGACCAAGATCGCAGCCTGCGCTTTTTCGTCGACCAACTCGGCTTCAACGTCGCCTTCGACACGCGCGTGCAATCCGGTGAGCGATGGGTCGGCGTGGCTCCTCCGGACGGCGCCGCCATCCTGTCGCTCATCGTTCCCAAGCCCAACTCCGAGCAACACAAACTTATCGGCCGGGCCACGCAAATCGTCTTCGTCACCGAAGACGTCACCGCTAAATTCCAGGAGTGGTCCAAGCGCGGCGTGCGCTTCCAAACACCGCCTCGTCTCAAGCGCATCCGCTACCAATTCCAGCCCCCGCAGACCGTAGCCGCGGCAGCAGCAAGTCAAAGCGCTGAATCTGGCGCGGGCAGCAAGAGCAGCATGCTCCTCGGCGAAGAAACGCCTATCTGGGGCGGAATCGTCGCCCGCTTCCGCGATATCGACGGCAACTCCTTTTCACTCGTCAGTTTCGATGAGCTCACCCACGCTGTGGAGGCGCAGCGCCGCGTCATCGCCGAAAAGCAAGAAGCCGAGCGCCGCGCCGCCCACGAACTCGAAATCGCCAAACACGTGCAATCTCGGCTATTCCCGCAAACCCTCCCGCCTCTCGCCACTCTCGAATACTGCGGCGTCTGCATCCAGGCTCGCCAAGTTGGCGGCGACTATTATGACTTCCTCGACCTCGGTCAAGGTCGCCTCGCCTTCGTCATCGCCGACATATCCGGCAAAGGCATCGCCGCCGCGCTCCTGATGGCCAACCTGCAAGCCAATCTTCGCAGTCTCTGCGCCATCGCCAGGCAGCAGCCCGATCATATCCTGCGCTCCGTGAATCAGCTCTTCTGCGAAAACACCACCGACGGCGCCTTCGCCACTCTTTTCTTCGCCGAATACGACGACTCCGTACGCCTGCTCCGCTACGCCAACTGTGGCCATCTCCCCGCCCTTCTACTGCGCGACGAGGGCAGCGTGGCGCGCCTCGGCGCCACCGCCACCGTCCTCGGCATTTTCAAAAAGTGGGATTGTGAAGTCGGTGAGTGCCAGATCACACCCGGCGACATCCTCGCTCTCTATACCGACGGCATCACCGAATCCTTCAACCATGATGGCGAGGAATTCGGCGAGTCGCGCCTACTCGACTCCCTCCGCCGCCATCGCACGCTTTCCTCCCAAGCCGCGCTCGCCTCCATGGTAGACGAAGTCCTCCGCTTCAGCCCCCAGGAGCAACACGACGACATCACCCTAATCCTCGCCAAATGCCGCCAGTAACACTCGCTTTCACTGTACCCCACAGAAGGTTGCGCACCCGCGAATATGCGGAACTTTACCCGCCCCAAGCGCGTAGCTCATACTAGATAAGGAGCCAAAATGAGCGGACGAACTGCACGCGCGTGCGGCAAAGCAAGTCTCGACTTTTGGGCGACAACATTATCAGGAATAGCGCTGGTAGGAATGCTCGCCCTGGCGCCAAATTCGCTGTGCTCACAAGAAAAATCCCAGAAGGACCCGGGCAAAGACAAGGAATTGTCAGTTACCGTGCACGGCCCAGATACCGATGCCGGACTGATTGTCAGCGCCCGCGCCACCGCCAAAGAAGCAGGCCTCCCTATTTACCCAGGATCGATTCCGCACAAGGATCGGGATAAGGACGACAGTCCGGCAGCAAAGCTCGGCCTGTGGGGCAGCTCGTTCGGGTTCAAGCTCGTTGTATTAAAGATGGAGTCGAAAGACACTCCCAGGAAAGTCGCCGATTATTATCAGAAGGCGCTGGCGAAGTACGGGCCTGTCCTCGATTGTACGAATGCTGCACGCACTCAGGAAGCCAGCGACGACAAATCCAATAAGCTCACCTGCGGCGACGACAAGCCCGACAAGGGAGGGATGCTCTTCAAAGCTGGCACCAAAGAGAAGCAGCACATCGTCGGAGTCCAGCCAAACGGGGCCGGCACGGTGTTTCAGTTACTGTACATCGAAGCCCGCGGCGAACAAAAGAGACCCGCCTAAGTCGACTACTCCGGCGGAACATATTTTCCCGCCAGCAGAATCCGCGACAGCCACCCCGCATGCGGCAGCCCCGAACGCAACATGTCTTCCGCCTCACTCTCGACGTCGTATTCGACCCGCCGAATGGCGACGTTCTCTCCGTCAATCACCAAATACGATGCGCGTCGATCCCCATCATAGGATTGGCTGACGCTGCCCGTATTCGCTACGGTCATTCCCTTCAGTCGGCGAATGTATGAACAATGAATATGCCCATAGATCACGATCCGTGCACGCAGCGACGCATACGTGTTCTGTAATTCTTCATCGCTAGCATTGGGCATCGGAGCCCGCCACAAATCGCCCGGGCTGGCATGCACCAGGCAAAAACCTTCCTCCGAGTACTCACAAGGTAGTCCTTCCAGCCATCGCAAGCGCTGTTCACCAATGCTTGCCAGCGTCGCCGGAATCATCTCTTGGATTCGCGAGAGAAGGGGCTCAAGCTTCGGCGCGCTGGCGGAAAATTTAGCCAGACCTTGCGGCGCCCACAGCATCTCATCTGTGTTCCCGCGAACCCCGGCCCACCCCCGCGAGCGCACCTGATCGACAATTTCCGCGGCATGCGCTCCCCCATAAGCCAAATCACCGCCATGCAAAACAAGGTCTGGCGCAACCTGCCGCAAGTCCGCGAGCACCGCCTCGAACGCCCGCCGATTCCCATGCACATCCGATACGATCGCGACTCTCATTTTCCCCGCCGCCCAAGCCAACAATAACGTCTCGGCCACCGCAGGTTCAATCCTCATCACGAGCCTGCCCCTCGCTGGCAGGGCGAGGGAACTCGACGCGGCGTGGAACTTGATCGCGTAGAGGGCGCGGTCGGCTGCACTCAGAAGGTGTTCGATGGCTAGACCGTCACGGGGATACTCGGCAACGCCGACGCTGACGGTAAGGCGCGGAAGCTCGGCATCTTCGGCTAGCGAATTCGTCCCCGCCGTAACGAGCTTCCCGGCAACGATGTAAGCGGCGGAGACAGCCAAGCCCGTGCGTACCCGTTTAAGGAACTGTGATCGTTTCATGCCCAGGTCTCAGGCCCAAGGGACCACGAGAAATGGCAGGCGAGATCAAGGGTGATCCGGGTTCGTGATCTAGCAGCCAGCGAGCGGCATCGAAGGCTGTCTTACCTATTGCCACCGGGCTGATGGTAGATGCGCGACAGCTCGGGTGGCAGTCACCCAATTTTACCCCAACTTGTCTCTATCTCCTTTACTTTCCATCTCTTGCGAACTCTTTGTCATCTCCAGAAAAGTCTACCCCCTTGTTTTCAAGCAATTCCAAACTCTTGTTGCAAAAACACCGGGGGTGGGCTGCCTGGTTCTGCCTCAAACCTCCAGCTTCAAACCTCCAGCTTTACGCTTCCAGAACAAGACCTCCAACCTCAAACCTCTGTAACAAAGGACGAATACCGCTCCTTCGCCAGCGATCCTTCCTCCGGGCTCTGCCCTCAGCACGCTGCGCCGACGCGAGCAGCTAACTTCCGCGAAGCGCTCAACCCGCGAGGCCTTCGATTTCCAAAGGCCCCAAGGCGTCAACAACTCCCTCGGCGCTCTCTACAATCTCCTCGCCGAAGGACGCATCTCGCCCCGCCGCGCCTCCGTGCTCGCCTACATCAGCAGCCTGCTCCTCCGCACCCTCCCCGCCATCGATTACGACAACGAGCATTACACTTACGATTCGGAAGCGGAAGAGCAAAACCCAGCCCAATCCGCCGCTAATCCAGCGCCGCAACCCGTCCCACCGGGAAAGGAGCTCCTACCCAAAACCGCCGAGGAATTCGCCGCCGCCGCCTTCAACCGCAAACCCAACTAACCGCATGCGCGTCGTCAAATTAGCGGGTAGCGGATTGCGCAATCCCTCCTCGCGCGCTGTCTTGACGCCGGTGCGCGCGTTCGCTAGCGTCAAAGAGCAGAGTGCCTCCCCACTTCAGCAGCGGCGGCCCTGCGCACAACGACCACCGGAGAACCCATTGCCCAACGCAGTCATCACCCTGACGACGGATTACGGAACGAACGACCACTTGGTGGGCACGTTGAAGGGAGTCATTCTAAAGATTAACCCGGAAGCGACCATTGTCGATATCACCCACAACGTCGCTCCGTTCGATTTGCTGGACGCAGCCCTAGCCATCGGCTCCGCGTATTCCTATTTCCCGCCGCGCACGATTCATGTGGTAGTGGTCGATCCGGGAGTAGGCACGGAGCGCCGGCCCCTGTTGGTGACCGCCGAAAACCAGTATTTTGTTGCGCCGGACAACGGCGTTCTTTCCGTGATTTACGAGCGCGAACAAAACGTCGTCGCGCGGAACGTTACCGCCGCGCATTATTTTTTGCAGCCGATTAGCAAGACATTTCATGGGCGCGACATTTTTGCGCCCATTGCCGCTTGGCTCTCCAAGGGATGGCAAACCGCCAGCATGGGCGAAGAAATCACGGACCACAAAAAATTCGCGTTGCCGAAGCCGAAAACCACGGACGGAGTGGTGAAAGGCATCGTGATGCGCATCGACGCGTTCGGAAACCTGATTACGAATTTCCGCGTGGAGGATCTGCCGGAAAGCGCGTTGACCAGCGGCGACGTGAAATTTCAGGTGGGGAATCAGGCCGTCTCGCGCATGGTCCCAACCTTCGCGAGCGGCAATGCGGGCGAGCCGGTAGCCTACGTCGGCTCGGCCGGATACGTGGAAATCGCGGTGAACAAGGGAAATGCTTCACGCACCCTGAGCATCGGCCGCGGCACACCCATCGTGCTCGAAAGCAAATAGTTTCAGCGCGTAAGCTCGTGCGCGGCCATTTGCGAGCGCGTGCGCGGGTCAAGCCAATCGCGCCAGGCGTCGCCAAGCAAGTTGAAAGCAAGCACCGCGAGCATCACCGCGAGCGCCGGAAAAATCACCATGTGCGGCGCGTCGAAAAGATGGCTGCGCGCATCATTCAGCATGGAACCCCAGCTCGGCACCGGAGCCAGCACGCCGAGCCCGAGAAAGCTCAGCGTCGATTCCGCGAGAATCGCGCCGGCCATGCCGATGGTGGCTTGAATCAGCACGGGCTGCAAAATATTCGGCAGCAAATGCCGCGCCAGAATGCGGGAGTGCGAAGCACCAAGCGAGTGTGCCGCTAAAATAAATTCAAGTTCCTTCACTTTTAGAACTTGCGCGCGAGCCAGCCGCGCG
>CATPAM010000012.1 GCA_955651735.1 Candidatus Acidiferrales bacterium
CAATGCAGAAACGCGAGCGTTGCTTACGAACTCACTGGGTGGCCGACGAACGGAAGGGAATAGTGGTGTCTAACAAGCGAGGCGGGAGCGATCGAGGGTGAAACCGTTTAGGGAACCTAGCACCGTGACGGCGATTTGCTCTGGCCGGAAGAATTCCTGGGCCAGCGTTTGCACTTCTTCGCGCGTTACGGCGCTGATGGATTCGAGAATTTCGTCTAGCGAGTAGAAGCGGCCGAAGTACAGCTCTTGCCGCGCCAAATTCGACATGCGTGCGCTGGTGGATTCCAGCGAAAGCATCAGCGAACCTTTGAGGTGATTCTTGGCGCGCAGCAGCTCTTCCTCGCTGACCGGCGATTCTTTCAGGTCGCGAAATTCCTTCACGATCAGATCGATCACCTGGCCGACCGTTTCGCGCGCTGTGCCCGCGTACACGGTCATCATTCCGGCGTCCGAATACGGCGTCAATTCGCTGAACACCGCATACGCCAGCCCCAATTTTTCACGAATATTCTGGAACAGCCGCGAGGACATTCCGCCGCCGAGCAAATTATTCATCACCGCCACCGCAAACCGCCCCGCATGCGCCAGCGGATAGGACGGCACGCCTATGCACAGATGCACCTGCTCGAGATCGCGCTTCGTCTCCAGATGAATGGGCGCTTCGGTCGACGGCGCGGCGTGCTCCTCCACTTTTCCCGCCGGTTTCAATCCTCCGAATTCGCGCTCCACCAACTCCAGCACTTTTTCGTGGGGCACGTTTCCCGCCGCGGTCAGCACAAAGCGGTCCGGCGCGAACCAGGACCCAAATCTTTTCCGCAACGAATCCTTGCTGAATTTGCGCACCGTCTCCGGAGTCCCCAGAATCGGCCGGCCCAGCGGATGCCTCGGCCAGAAGCCGCTGGTGAAAATTTCGTGCAGCAAATATTCCGGATTGTCCAGGTCCATCTTGATCTCTTCCAGGACCACCTGGCGTTCCTTCTTCACATCCTCGGAGTCGAACTTCGGCCGCAACACCAAATCCGCAATCACGTCGAACGCGATGGGCAGATGCTCGTCCAAAACTTTGGCGTTGAAGCAGATCTGCTCCTTGGAGGTGAACGCGTCCAGCATCCCGCCGACGGAATCCATTTCCCGCGCAATCGCTTCCGCCGAGCGCCGCTCCGTGCCCTTGAAAACCATATGTTCCATGAAGTGCGCCAGCCCATTCTCCTCGGGCACTTCGCGGCGCGAGCCGTTGCGCACCCACACGCCCACCGAGATCGAGCGCACGTGGGTCATGGTCTCGGTAATAACCACCAGGCCATTGGGTAGCACCTGCTTACGAATGTCGCGCGCTTCTGTGCTCATAGCAGAATTGTGACACAGGGAAGAGGAAAGAAGAAATCAGGGGAAAGCTTTGGGGACAACTTGCTTGTTTACTTGCAGTTGCGGAGGAAAGAAAGGCTGACCTTCCCAGGCCGGCAGCCGAAGATCGGGAAACGGACAGAGTGGGAAGGCCTCCCAAAACCCTTTCGGACAAGAACTTGCGGTTAACCGCCGCGGTGCCATCAAAAACTTACAGTAGCTTTTCCGCCGGGTTCAGCTTCCCGTACTCGCTGGTGTAGTGCAGCGGCACATCCGCGTAGGTGCCCTTCTCGCGCTGGTAGATCTCGCAAGTATCAAACGGCTTCGAGTACACGTGGATGCTCACCGCCCGCTGATTGAACTCCGCCAAATTCAGCACCTGGTGCACCGGCTCCAGGGGATTCACGTACACCGGGTGCCCCGCGTCCATATCGTAGGTGTCCGTGGGAACGATGTGGCATGTGCCGCACATTGCGTCGCGTTCGTCCACGCGAAAATTCTGCACGCGTAGCCTCCCGATCGGCGCGGACATCCAGCAATTCTGCCCGCGATGATTGTGAATGCGGCTGAACTGCCCGATCTCCCAGCAAATGGTCATGCACTCAAACACCTCGTTCTTGAAAATCAGATTGCGTGTGTAATTCCCCTTCGAGTAGAAAAGATATTTCTCCAGCGTCTCCGGCCGCACCGCGTGCTGCAGAATATAGTCCTGCACCGCTTCGAGCGTGAACTCCCGCTCGCGTATCGCCGCCAACCCCTCGACCCACTCGCTAATTGGCAATCGCTGGGTCGCAATTTTCACTTGTTTGTGCATGTCGCGCCTCGGGCGTTCCAAAACTGCGCCGTTGGCCGAATTATACCGCGCACCAGCAAAGAAGTAGAGCGTCCCGTCGGTGGCCGTGGCATTCCCGCCGCGCGAACACCCCCGCATCGTGAAATAATGGATTGGGAAGGACCGATGGAGCTTCTCGGCAAATCCAAAAACGAGCTGCGCGATTTCTGCGCCTCGCTCGGCGAACCCGCCTACCGCGGCGGCCAGCTCTACCACGCGCTGTACGCCGAGCGAAGATTCTCGGTGCGTGAAATCAGCAATCTCCCCGCCGCACTGCGCGAACGCCTCGCCGCCGAAACCACCTTCACCTTGCCCACCGTGCGCCAGACCTACGCTTCGCAAGATGGCGCGGTGCGTTACCTATTCGGCCTACCGGATTCCGGAGCGGATGCAAAAAGAAAATCAGGACCAGCCTCCGTCGAAGCGGTCTTCATGCCCAGCGCGGGCCGGCAAACGATTTGCATCTCGACGCAAGCGGGCTGCGCGGTCGATTGCCATTTCTGCCTCACCGCTCAGCTCGGCTTGATCCGCAATCTGACCGCCGCGGAGATTCTCGCGCAAATTCTGATCCCGCTTGAGCAGCACAAGACGCAGCTCGCGCCACAAACCAATATCGTGCTCATGGGCCAGGGCGAGCCGCTGCTCAATTTCGAGGCGGTGATGGCCGCGCTGCGCATCATTCTTGATCCGGAAGGGCTCGCGCTTTCTCCCAAGCACGTCACCCTATCCACGAGCGGCATCGTCCCCGGCATCGAGCGTCTCGCGCAGGAAAAAGTCCGCCCCAAGCTGGCCATCTCCCTCAACGCCTCCAACGACGAGCAGCGCGACGCCATAATGCCCATCAACCGCAAATATCCGCTCGCCGCGCTGCTTGCAACCTGCCGCAATTACCCGCTCCGTCCCTGGGAGCATCTGACCTTCGAATACGTGATGCTCGGCGGCGTCAACGATTCCGCGGAAGACGCCCGCCGCGTCGTGCGCCTGCTCGCCAACCTGAAATCTGTGAAGGTCAACCTGATCCCGTGGAATCCCGGCGAGCTCCCCTACCGCGAATCCTCCGCCGACGACATTGAAGCTTTCCGCAAGATTCTCGTCGACCGTGGCGTTCCCACCTTCGTGCGCTATTCCCGCGGCCGCGACGTAATGGCCGCCTGCGGCCAACTCGCGCTCCTCAATATTGCCCCGGCAAACGCCGACATCCCTGCGCCACAACCCTGATCATCGCCGCGCAGTCCTCTTCGCTTTCGTTCGAATCCCAACCACCGCCATCATTCGCCCGCTCTCCGCCCCTTCTTTTCGGTGACTGAACAAAAGATCCCGCCGGCAGCCGGTGCACAAATCATTCTCAAAAATATTCTTCCCCGCCACGCCCATAGCTTCCAACTGCGACCGGTTCGCCTTGTGCAAATCCAAGAGCACTTTTTTCGGCGGCGGTTGATGCCCCGGCGGCATCATGTTCATCCATTGCAGCGGATTGGGTTCGTCGCCGGTGCGCAGCTCATCGAAAAATTCCGCGGCATCCGCAAATTGCCCGCTAAACGCGGCCGCCACTTCCGTTCCTACTTCATAGCAGCATCCGCCGATCGCCGGTCCGATCGCCGCGAGCAAATCCGCCGCTTGCGACCCGAACTGCATCTGCATGCGCCCAATCGTTTTTTCCACGATGCGCGCCAGCGTCCCGCGCCATCCCGCGTGCACCGCGGCCACCGCGCGATTTTTCGGGTCCACCAATAAGATCGGCACGCAATCCGCGGTCTGCACGGCCAGCAGCAGCCCCGCGTTCTTCGTGACCGATGCATCCCCGCGCGAAGGCTCGGTTGGCGCCGCTTCGAAATGCAAAACCGCATCGGAATGAAATTGCAGCAGCGAAACCAACTTCAAGTCCCGCGCGCCCAGCGCCGCCTGCAAACGCCGCCGGTTTTCCTTCACATTTTCCCGCGCATCCCACTCTGTAAATCCCAGGTTCAAGACGCGCTTGCCATCAAGCTTGCTCACCCCTCCCACGCGCGTGCTGAACCCGTGCACTAGCCACGGCAGCTTGCGTAGCTGCGGAACCTGCAAGACACGCACGCCGCGCTGAACACACTGCGTCCATCGCGATGCACTCGCGCGGAGCGGTTTTCGCTTTTTACCTATTTTGCGCCTGGCCCTGGATCCCTTGGTCGCCGCCATGAATCTATAAGTATAATCGCAATTCGCGGGCGGCGGCCGCCCGCGCGCGAGGAAAATTTCTTGATCATTGGCTTGGGTGTGGATATCGCCGAAGTCCCGCGCATCAAGGCGGCCATTGAGCGCCGCGGCCAGCCTTTCCTCCGCCGCGTCTTTACGCCCAACGAAATCGAATATTGCGAGCGCTTCAAGAACAAGTTCGAACGCTACGCCGGCCGCTTCGCCGCAAAGGAAGCGACCATGAAAGCGCTCGGCACCGGATGGCGCGGCGGCATCCGCTGGGTCGATCTCGAAGTCGTCCGCCAGCAGAGCGGCCGACCGACCATCGCGCTCGCCGGGGAAGCCGCAAAGATCGCGGCGGCCCTCGGCGTCAGGCGCATCTCCGTCAGCATCACGCACACCGCATCGCAAGCCCTGGCCCAAGTCATTTTCGAGGATTAGCGGAACATGCTGGGGAGCGGGCCTTCCGACCCGCGGTACATGCCACTTTTTTCTCCGCTCACGCTATAATCAGCGCCAACAGTTATGTCCAGAGTTCCCAAGCGAGCGCGCACCAAGGAAGAGCAATACAGCATGTTCCCGGACAAGGGAACAACGAAGTCGGGCTACGTCAACCCGCGCGATCAGGAAGTGATCCGCAACACGCGCAAAGCCGGCACCGGGCGTGGACTTTGGATTTACGAATTGAAGTGCCGCAAGTGCGGCCATCACTACGGCGCCAACGGTAATTACATCCACAGCCGCAAGTGCCCCAAGTGCCAGGGCGGCCAGCCCGGGCCTTCCCTCTAGCGCCGCTGTCCCAAAGCTATCGCCAGCCCTTGCGTTCCGCGGGATTCAGATTTGGCAGGAACGCCGTCAGGATTCCAACCGCAGGCAAGAACGAACAAACGTTGTACACAAAACGGATGCTCGTCGCATCCGCCAATTTTCCAAGCAGCGCCGCGC
>CATPAM010000013.1 GCA_955651735.1 Candidatus Acidiferrales bacterium
CCGTGATGACCACGCGGCGCCTTGTCATCACTGCATTCCTCTTCCTTCCATCGGTGACTAGCGCCCAAACTCGCCCCATCGTCCTAAAAGCGTCGACCGTCCTCGACGGAAAGGGCCACAGCCTCGCCCACACCATCATCGTTGTCGAGGGAACCAAAATCGTCCGCATCGGAGGAACTGCACCCTCCGGTGCGATTACCTACGATCTCCGTGGTCTCACCGTCACTCCCGGCTGGATCGATACGCATGCTCATCTCTTCTGGCACTTCAACAACCGTCGCCTCGCGGGCAAAGACGAGCCGCCCCCGCAAGCCATCCTGCATGCCGCTGACAACGCCGTGCTCACCCTCAACGCCGGCTTCACCACCATTCAAAGCCCCGGCTCCCCCGAAGACAAAGATCTCCGCGACGCCATTGCCCGCGGCATTCTTCCCGGTCCGCGCATGCTCACCTCTCTCGAGCCGCTCACCGAACAATCCGGCTCGCCGGAAAAACTTCGCGAGCTTGTTCGCGAAAGAAAGCAGCAAGGCACCGACTTCATCAAGCTTTTCGCCTCCAAGAGCATTCGCGAAGGCGGGGCGCAAACCATGACTGACGCGCAGCTTCAGGCCGCCTGTGGTGAAGCCAGAGAGCTCGGACTCCGGACCATCGTTCACGCGCACTCAGCCGAATCCGCAAGAGCCGCCACGCTCGCCGGCTGCACCTCCATCGAACACGGCGCCTACGTCACCGACGAAGTCTTCCACCTCATGGCCAAGCACGGCACCTATTACGACCCCAACATCGGCCTGGTCCTCCAAAACTATCTCGAAAACAGGGAAAAATTTCTCGGCATCGGCAATTACAACGAGCAAGGCTTCGCCTTCATGGAAAAAGGCAAGTCCATCGTCCTCGATACGTTCAAGAAAGCCCTAAAGCACCCGGGTCTGAAAATCATCTACGGCACCGACGCGGTTGCCGGTGCGCACGGCCGCAATTACAAAGAATTCATCGTCCGCGTGCGTGACGGCGGCCAGGACCCCATGGCCGCGCTCATTTCCGCCACATCGCTCTCCGCCGAATCCCTCGGCCTCGGCAGCACCACCGGCTCCATTGCGCCCGACCTGGACGCCGACATCATCGCCTTCGACGGCAATCCCCTCCAGGACGTCACTGCTGCCCGCCGCGTCCTCTTCGTGATGAAAGCTGGCAAAATTTTCGTGAATCGTGTGCAAGAATCGTCTTCATACAGTGCTCGCTGATCCACGAATGTTTCTTGCCGCAGGATTTGCGGCCGCTGCCGCAAACGGTGTAGTCTCTCGCCCTGACTGATCCACAACGCCAAATCATTCTGAGTGGAGATGAATATGACCGACCGCCGCACCTTCCTCCAAACCACTGCCGCTACCGCCGCCGCGCTTACCCTTCCTCGCTGGACGCGCGCAGCCGCTCCAGCCTCCGACCTCGACCCAGTCTTCGCGGAAATCGACAAGCGCCACGACGAATCCCTCAAGCGCCTGCAAACCTGGATTCGCCAGCCCTCCATCGCCGCAGAAAATCGTGGCATGAACGAAGGCTGCGAGCTCACCATGCAAATGCTGCGCGACGCCGGATTCGCGCAAGTCGCCAAGATTCCCACCGACGGCCAGCCCGGCATCTTCGCCACGCTCGACTCCGGTGCTCCCAAGACCGTCGGCCTCTATTTCATGTATGACGTCAAGCAAGTCGATCCCGCCGAATGGTCCTCTCCGCCATGGGACGCTGCAATCGTCGACAAGCCCGGCCTCGGCAAAGTTTTGATCGGCCGCGGCGCCGTAAACCAGAAAGGTCCCGAAGCCACCTTCCTCGCCGCTCTTCACGCCATTCGCGCCACACACCGCAAGCTCCCGGTAAATTTTGTTTTTGTCGCCGAAGGTGAAGAAGAAATCGGCTCCCCGCATTTTCCGCAGGTCGTCCATCGCCCCGATATTCTCGCCGCCCTCAAGAAGTGCAACGGCATCTTCATGCCATTTCCCTCGCAGGGCCTCGACGGCGAGGTCACCCAATTTCTCGGCGCCAAAGGTGTCGTCGAGCTCGAGCTAATCTCCAGCGGCGATAAGTGGGGCCGCGGCCCGCGCAAGGACGTCCACTCCAGCAACAAGGCCCGCCTCGACAGCCCCGCGTGGCATCTCGTCGAAGCTCTCGCCACGCTCGTTTCCTCCGACGGTAACGATCCCGCCATCGAAGGCTTCGCCGCCAAATCCCGTCCGCTTTCCGATTCCGAAAAGAAAATGATCGCCGAAGCGGCGCGCCGCCTCAACGAAGCCGAAGCAAAAAAACTTCTCGGCGTCCAGCACTGGGTTCACGACGTCAGTTTTCAGGAATCGCTCGAGCTGCTCACTTCGCGCCCGACCGTCAACATCGAAGGTCTCGTGGGCGGCTACACCGGCCCCGGCGGCAAAACCATTCTCCCCGGCCGCGCCGTCGCCAAGATCGACATGCGCCTCGTTCCAGACATGACCGCCGCGGAATCGCTGGCCGCGCTAAAAGCCCATCTCGCCAAAAAAGGCTTCGCCGACATCGAAGTCAACATGAGCGGCGGCTACGATCCCACCAGCACGCCCGCCGGCGCCGCACTCATTCGCGCCGCCACCGCTGTCTACAAACATCACGGCATCGATCCCGTGATGATGCCGCGCCTCGCCGGCTCCTGGCCCGGCTATGTCTTCACCGGCGACCCGCTTCGTCTCCCCGCGGGCCATTTCGGTCTCGGCCACGGCAGCGGCGCTCACGCCCCCGACGAATACTACGTAATCGAATCCGCCAACCCCAAAGTGCAAGGTCTCGACGGCGCCACCCGCTCCTATGTCGAATACCTCTACGAACTAGCTTCCACATCATGAAGCCGCGTCCAAGGAAGGCCTATCGATGTTCCGATCCGCTTCCGTAATCGTCACGTTGATGATCAGCGTCGCATTGGCGCAAACGGCTCAGCCGCAAGCTCACTCACCAACTCAGTCGGACGAGGACATCGCGCGAATCGTTGGCTACTCCATGACGCGAGGCGGCGCGCTAACTTTTCTCGAAACTCTAACCGACACCATCGGCGGGCGCATCACCGGAAGTCCCGAAGATCGAGCTGCTGCCGAGTTGATCCTGAAAACTTTGAAGGACGCCGGAATCGACTCTGCGCATCTGGAGGAATACGACCTCGCCTCCACTTGGCGCCATGGCCCCGCAACCGGCGAAGTGATCAGCCCGGTCAAGCGCGCTCTCATCATCGGTTCCTATGGTTGGGTTCCCGGCACTCCCGGCCCTATCGAGGTCCCTGTTACGGATTTCGGTTCCGTCGGCGGCGATCGCGACCCGCTTCCCGCTCGCGTGCGGGGCGCTGCTATAATCGTCGACCTCCGCAGCAACGGCAGCTCAAGCACCTACGTCGGGGCGCGTGCCATCATCGCCCGCCGCTTGGCGCAAGCCGGCGCTTCAGCCATGTTCATCGTCTCGGACAAGCCCGACCGCATGGTATACACCTCCGCGTTCGGCTTTTACCCGCGAGCTCCGCTGCCGGTTATCTCCATTGCCAGCGCAGACGCTGCCTTTCTCCGTCGCCTGCTCGCCCATGGCGACGTCAGAGTCCGCCTCAACGTCCAGAATTCTTTCCCTGGACCCGGAAAAGAACGCAACGTCGTCGCCGATATCAAAGGCTCTGATCCCAGCGAAATGGTTCTCCTCTGCGCCCACTTTGACTCATGGGATGCTGCACAAGGTGCGAACGACAACGGCGCCGGCGTCGCCGCCGTGCTCGAGGCCGCCCGCATTTTCAAGCTTCTGCGAATCCAGCCCAAGCACACCATTCGCTTCGTATTTTTTTCCGGTGAAGAACAGCTCTCCAACGGTTCGCGCGCTTACGTCGAACAGCACAAAGACGAACTGGACAAGATTCGCGCCGTATTCAACGTCGATTCCGGCGCGCACCCTCCGCTCGGCTTCGCCATTCACGGTCGTCAAGATATGGAGGCAATTTCGAAAGTCTTGCTCAAGCCGCTGGCCCCACTCGGCGCGGACCGCGTTTTCTTGGACGCAGACTTCGACTCCGACCAGGAAACATTCATCGTGGCTGGGTTGCCGATTTACTCTTTAAGGGTGGAACCGGGTGACTACGATTCGCGACACCATACGATTATTGACACGTTCGAGCGCGTCGATCCGCGAATGCTGGCCATCCACACCGCGGTGATGGCGGTCGCAGGATATTCTTTTGCGAATGCCGAACAGCGCCCCGGCCGCAGGCTTTCCCCAGCCGAAGTGCAAGACCTCCTAAAACGTACCGGCCTCGAACAGCTCTACCAATTGGAGTATTCAGCGGAGAAGCCGAACTAGAGCCCCTTGCATTAGCAAAGTCACTGGGACGTAACCTGTAGCTCAGGTCCGCCATTTGGGACCTGAGGTTTTTTTCCTAGATGCCCTGCGAAATCTACTTCAGGCTAGTCCAGCCTTCGTCAGCGGCAATTCGCGGATGCGCTTTCCGGTTGCCGCGAAAATCGCGTTGCAAATCGCCGGCGCGATTGCGGGCAATCCCGGCTCGCCGATTCCGCCCGGAGCCGCGTCGCTCTCCACGATGTGTACGTGCGCCTCGCGCGGCGCCGAATTCATGCGCGCCACCGGGAACGTGTCGAAGTTCGATTGCTCAATCGCTCCGTTCGCCGCTGTAATCTCTCCCCACAGCGCGATGCTCGTCCCCATCACCGCCGCGCCTTCAAACTGATTTCGCGCCATCTCCGGATTCACCACCGTTCCCGCATCCAGCGCCGAATCCACGCGCGTGATCTGCACTTTCCCCGCATCGTTGACGTGCACTTGCACCACCGAAGCCGCGTACGTCAAAAAACTGCGGTGCATCGCGATGCCCATCCCAAATCCGTTTCCATTTTTCTTCTTGCCCCAGCCTGCTTTCTCTGCCGCAAGCTGGACCACACGCTTGAATCTTCCGGTGTCGATCGGATACTGCTCGTAATCGCCGCCGTAATTCGTGTAATCCTTCGGCAGCTCCGTTTTCGGAACAATGCGGTCCGGCCCCAGCAGCGCCAGCGTGTACTCCAGCGGATCCTTTCCCGCCGCATGCGCCAGCTCATCCGTGAACGACTGGATCGCAAACGCGTGATAAATATTCGCCACCGACCTCAGCCAGCCGATGCGCACATGCGCCGTAGCCGGCCCGTTTTCCGAGCGATGATTCGGAATCGCGTACGGCAAGTCCGTGAATCCCAGCCCCAATTCATCCGCCGCTGAATACACCGCGTTCGCATCAAATGTCGATCCGATCGGCGGAAACACCGTGCGTTGTAGCCAGGCCGTCGGTTTCCCATCCGCGCCCAGCGCCGCCTTCATGTACATCGCCGAAACCGAATGGTACGTGTCGAACCGGATGTCGTCCTCGCGCGTCCATACCACTTTCACCGGCTTCCCGGTCTTCTTCGACAGCAGCGCCGCTTCCACCGCAAAGTCTGGGAACGATTTCCGCCCAAACGCCCCGCCCAGCAGCGTCACATTCACCGTGACATCTTCTTTCTTCGCGCCCACTGCCTCCGCGATCGCGTCCCGCGCGCCTTGCGGATTTTGCGTCGGTGCCCATGCCTCCACTTTTCCGTCGTGGTACACTGCCAGCGCCGCCGGCGGCTCCATCGAAGCGTGCGCAAGGAGCGGCGCATAATATTCCGCCTCGATCACCTTCCCGTTCTTCGCAAACGCCTCGTTCACGTTCCCGACTTCCCGCACTACTTTCCCCGGCTTCCGCGCCGTCTCTTCCAGTTCCTTGCGGTACGGCCCAGAGTTAAAAACTTTGTTCGCGCTCTCGTCCCATTCCACCTTCAGTTTCTTACGCCCCTGCATCGCCGACCACGTGCTGTCCGCCAGCACTGCGACGCCGCCCAGCGCCTGCATATTCACCGGCGGCTTGAACGTGGGAATCGTCTCCGTCCCCTTCACGCCGCTGACCGCGAGTGTCTCTTTGTTATCCACGGACTTCACCGTGCTGCCCATCACCGGCGGATGCATCACCGTCGCATACAGCATCCCTTCCATCCGCGTGTCTTGCCCGTAAGCCGCTTTGCCCGTGCAGAAATCCTTCAAGTCGTAGCCTGCAGCATCTTTTCCGATGTAGCGCCATTCGTTGCGCGCTTTCAACTTCAATTCTTCTTTCTTCGGCACTTCCAGCTTCGATGCCGCCTCGGCTAAAGAGCCATAGCCCAGCTTCTTCCCCGATTTCTTGTGTACCACGGTGTGCAATTCCGTCGAGCATTCCGCTGCCGGCACGTTCCACTGCTGCGCTGCCGCCCGCACCAGCATCAACCGCGCCGTGGCCCCGGCCTCGCGCAACGGCACAAAAAAGCTCACCACCGAGTGCGAGCCATCCGTATCCTGGTCCCCGTATTTTTCATCGCCGGTTGCTTGCACCACTTTCACGCGCGCCCAATCCGCGTCCAATTCATCCGCCACAATTCGCGGCAGCGCGGTGCGCACGCCGTTCCCCATCTCCGAGCGATGCGCCACGATGTACGCCGTTCCGTCCGTATCGAGCGCCACGTAGACGCTCGGATGCAGCGGCGCGCTGTTCATCGGCGCAGCAGGATCGAGCGCACCCACATCGCCGCTCGCCAGCAAATCCACTGGCATCAACCGCACGCCCAGCACAAACGCACTCGTACCCACCACGCCCTTCAGGAATCCACGCCTGCTAACATTTTCAATGGAGATCATGCGTTCCCCCAGATTCTGGCAGTTTCCGTCAAATCATGCATATCCTAACGCCAAACAGTCGCGCGTGAACGATTTCTTAGTCGTGGGGCCAGGCGCCAAGCGCTCGTCGCAGATCGACAAGCTGGCCGAGGTGATACGAATTGTGATCCGTAAGCACCAGCGCTTGCCGCAAAATTGTTTGTCCATCGCCATGGGGGATTTTCGCGAAGAGGTCGGTGCGCGGATTTTTCACCAGTTCGATCATCTCGGCTAAGTCGCGCTGGAATTGCTGAACGCTCTTGTCCCACTCGGCCTCGGTCGGTGGACCTGGAGTTTTTGGCCAGTAACCCTCCGGAAATCCCGGCGAGACGTGCTTAGGGTTACGGCTGAATTCCAGAATGTCCCACTGCGCGATGCGCGAATGCTCCAGCAGTTGCCAGCCGGTGTGCGGGAGGCCGGGAGCAAAAGTGCCGCGTTTGTTCGCCGGGAATTGCTCCAGCGCGTCCATAAAGTGCACGTGCGCGGCGCCGCCTTTCAGCACATCGATCAGATGCTTGCGCAGCGCCGC
>CATPAM010000014.1 GCA_955651735.1 Candidatus Acidiferrales bacterium
GGCCGCCGGAGTAGGCGATGACTACTTTTTTTGGTTTTGGCTAATGCAATGCTTTATTCACAATTCCTCTCTCGTTTTGTTGGTGTTTCGTGTTTCGTTTGTAAAGCGGCGGCAAGGCCGCCAGCAAGATGCTGGCGTTACGTGCTGTTGGTGCATGCATCGCTAAGTTAAAACAGAGTGTGCAGGATGGCCTTCTGCACGTACATGCGATTTTCGGATTGGTCGAGAACGAGCGAGCGGGGGCCATCGAGGATTTCGGGGGTGACTTCCAGGCCACGGTGGGCCGGAAGACAGTGCATAAAGACGGCATCCGGCACAGCAAGCGACATCAATTGCGCATTCACTTGATATGGCTGGAACACCGCGTTGCGCACTTCGCCCTCCTCCTCGAAACCCATACTGGTCCAGGAATCGGTGTAGACGCCCTGGGCGCCTGCGACGGCTTCGCGCGGGTCGGTCATCAATTCGATTTTGGCTTTCGTTTCGCGAGCCACGCGCTTGCCGTCGGCCACAACTTCGGCGGCGGGGGCGTAATCCGGCGGAGTGGCAATGCGCAGATGAACGCCGAGCCGCGCGGCGAGATAGATCAGCGAATTGCAGACGTTGTTGCCGTCGCCCACATAGGCGAGCTTGAAGCCGCGCAGCGCGCCGAATTTTTCCTCGAGGGTGAAGAAATCGGCAAGGGCCTGGCAGGGATGAAATTTATCGGAGAGCGCGTTGATTACGGGAATGTCAGCATTGGCGGCCATTTCCTCAAGGACGCGCTGGTGATAGACACGCGCGACAATGCCCTGCACCCAGCGATCGAGATTTCGCGCGACATCGGCGATGGACTCGCGTGCGCCGAGAGAGGCGGAAGCCTGCGTGTGGTCGAGGAAAATCACCGAGCCGCCCATGCTTTGGATACCGACTTCAAAGGTGACACGGGTGCGGAGCGAGGGCTTCTCGAAAATGAGGGCGATGAATTTGCCATGCAGCGTCGAGGCATAGCGGACTGGGCGAGCCTTTATGTCCGCGGAGAGATGGAGAAGTTCGCGGGTGTGCGTGGGACTCCATTCGCCTCCCGTGAGGAGATCGTTCGATAAGGAAATAGGCGCCACAAGAGTGGTAGTGGTCATGTTTTACCTCCATGCGGATTGCGCGAGACCCCGCGGACTTGCGGTGGCTTGCGCTGGAGCAGCAGAAACGGATTTGGGAGTCTTTCTGAGAACAAGCTCGAACAAACGGAGAAAATCGCGGACCTGCGCGCGGGTGATGATGAAAGGCGGCAGCAGGCGCAGAGTAAAGTCGTGGGTGCAGTTGATGAGCAGGCCCTGACGCAAAGCTTCGGCGACGAAGGGATTGCCATCGATAGAGAGTTCGACGCCGAGGATCAAGCCTTCGCCGCGGATTTCGCGGATAAAATCGAATTTTGCGGCAAGCTTGGCGAGGCCTTCGCGGAGTTCGGTGCCACGGACGCGGACGTTGCCGAGCAGCGTTTCGCTTTCGATGATGTTCAGGAACTCCAGGGCCGTAGCGCAAATCAGCGGGCCGCCGCCAAACGTGGTGCCATGCAGTCCGGGAGATACGTGCGAAGCTACGGCTTCGGAGGTCAGGATTGCGCCGAGAGGCAGACCGGCGGCGAGCGGCTTGGCGACGAGCACGATGTCGGGCTTGCAGGAAAATCTCTGGTAAGCGAAGTAGCGGCCGGTGCGGCCGAGCCCGCATTGAATTTCGTCGGCGATGAGCAGAGCGCCGTGCTGCGAGGCAAGAGAACGGGCGCGATTCCAGAAGGCTTCGGTGACGGAGTGAATGCCGCCTTCGCCCTGGATGGTTTCGAGGATGACGGAGCAAACGGTATCGTCGAATTTGGATTCGAGATCGGTTATGTCGTTGAAACGGACAAATTCGACGCCGGGCACGAGGGGTGCGAACGGCAGACGGTATTTTTCGGTGGAGGTTACGCTGACCGCGCCAAACGTGCGGCCGTGAAAGGAATTCTGCATGGCCAGGATGCGGTACTTGGCGGCGGGCTTGTCAGGCGCGTCGGAGGCGGTACGGGCGCAGAGGCGTGCGAGTTTTAAGGCGCCATCGGCGGCTTCGGTGCCGCTGTTGGAGAAGAAGACGCGGTCCATGCCGGAGACTTCGGCGAGCTTGCGGGCCAGCGGACCCTGGTAGGCGTTGTGATAGAGATTGGAAAGGTGGATGGCGCGCGCGGCCTCGCGGCGAATGACTTTGACAATGCGCGGGTGGGCGTGGCCGAGGGCGTTGACGGCGATACCGCCGAGAAAATCGAGATATTTCTTGCCGGTTGAGTCATACACGTACGCGCCGCGGCCAGCCGTGATGACGAAGGGCTGGCGTTTGTAGGTGGGCAGGAGAAACTGTTCCGCGTCGGTCAGGCGCGTATCGAGCTTGGGCGTGGGAATGCGCGGGTACTTTGGCTTCTGCACCACTCGGGAGACTGCTTTCCTTTGGTTTAGCGCGCGCATTATGCCGCCGAGAGCGCTGCTTGCGAGGCCTGTAGCGGTTCGCGCAGGACGCGCGTTCCGGGAATTGCGTTGGCCGGATAGTTGGACCGCGTATCCGCTGCTTGCGAGACCAGAAGGAGTGAATCCGCCGAGCCACCGCCGACGATGTGCACTTCGCGGACACCGCCTTCGAGGGCGCGTTTGGCCGCTTCGAGCTTCAACACCATGCCGCCGGAAACGACGCGGGATTGTACGAGACGCTCAATTTCTTCCCAAGTGATGGCGGAGAGAACTTTGTCGCCGTCGAGAACACCGGCAACGTCGGTGAGATAGATCAGGCGGTCCGCACCGAGGTATTCGGCGCAGGCGGCGGCCATGTGATCGGCATTGATGTTGTACAGCTCGTTGTCCGGCCCAAGACCGAGGCAAGGAGCGACGGGAGTGAGGCCTTCGCGCCACAGCGACTCGAGGAAGGATTGATTGAGGCCAGTGAGATAGCCGACGAAACCGAGGCTGCCTTCGACTTCGTTGTGGACCATAGGCTCGGCGCGGAAGCAGGAGGCATCGGCAGCGGAAATGCCGATGGCGGGCGCGCCTTCGGCGGAGATGGCGGAGGCCAGGCGCTTGTTCAGGAGGCCGGCGAAAACCATGACGGCGACGTCGCGGGTTTCGCGATCGGTGACACGAAGACCTGCGACGAAATTGCTTTCGATGCCCATGCGTTTGAGCGTGGCGGTGAAGAGGCGGCCGCCGCCGTGGACAACGAGAATTTCGTGGCCCTGCTGCGCGAGCGCGGCGATTTGCCGGGCGAGGGCGCGCACGATGGCATCGTCTTCGAGTAAAGCTCCAGCCAGTTTAATCACCGTCTTCATTGGATTGCGGTCTGCTCCTCGATGCCTGACATCAGATTGAAATTTTGAACGGCCTGGCCTGCCGCGCCCTTGCCGAGATTATCGAGGCAGGAAACGACGATGAGGCGTTTGCCGGAGTTGTCCAGAGCGAAACCGATGTCGCAGAAGTTGGTGTGCGCGACATGCTGCAGCTCAGGGAGCGAGCCAGCGGGCCAGATACGCACCATGGGGCGGCCAGCGTAGAACTTGCGGAAGACAGTTTCGATTTCCGCGCCGGAACGCGCGTCACCGAGAGTCACGTAGATGGTGGAAAGAATTCCACGAGCTAGCGGCAGCAGATGGGTGGAAAAGACGAGACGATCTTCGGAAAAGCCGGTGTGTTCGAGGATTTCCGGAGTGTGGCGATGGGAAAACAGGTTGTAGGCCTTGAAATTTTCGTCGACTTCGACGAAGTGGAGGTCGCGACGGGGATCTTTGCCAGCGCCGCTGGCGCCGGACTTGCAGTCGCAAACGACACTGCTGCCGCGGGCGATTAGGCCGGCTTCATCGAGCGGGCGCAGAGCAAGAATGACGCTTGTGGCGTAGCAGCCGGGATTGGCGATAAGGCGCGAGGAGGCGATCTCGGCGGCATAAAGCTCGGGAAGACCGTAGACCGCTTCGCTGAGCCAGTTGGCGTGCGGAGTGGGAAGCTTGTACCAGGACGCGAAGGTGTCAGCGGAACGAAAACGGAAGGCGCCGCTAAGATCGATGACGCGTAAGCCGGCTTCCAGGAGCGCGGGCGCGATTTCCGCGGAAACTTCGTGCGGTGTGGCGAGGAAGGCGGTGCCTGCGCTGCTGGTGGTAATCTCCTCGACGGAAAGCGAGTGCAGGGGCGCTTCAC
>CATPAM010000015.1 GCA_955651735.1 Candidatus Acidiferrales bacterium
CTGTTATCGCGGGCCTTTTTTCAAGCTTCACGGCGAACGACCCGCAGTACCTCGTTCACATCGACCGGGAGAAGGCGAAGAGCTTGCAGGTGCCGCTGAACCAGATCACCAACGCGCTGCAGGTGTACATGGGCTCGGTGTACGTGAATGACTTTGATTTCAACAATCGCGCGTACCGCGTTTACGTGCAGGCGGATCAGAAGTTTCGCTCAAAAGCTAAAGACATCGCGCAATACTACCTGCGTTCCGACAGCGGGAAGATGATTCCGCTGGACAACCTGGTGAGGATCGAGCAGACCGCGAATCCACAGGTCATCAGTCACTACAATTTGTTTCGCGCCGCGGAAATCGATGGCTCGGCGGCGCCGGGACGCAGCTCCGGCGAAGCCATGGCGGGAATGGAAGCGCTGGCGAAGAAGGTGCTGCCTAACGGGATGACCTACGAGTGGACGGGCCTGTCGCTGGAAGAGATCGAGTCCGCCGGCAAAGCGGCCATGCTCTTCGCGCTCGGCCTGACCTTCGTGTACCTGACGCTGGCGGCACAATACGAAAGCTTTGTGCTGCCGTTCATCGTGCTGCTGGCGGTTCCGGTCGCGCTGCTGGGCGCGATTGGCGGTCAGGCGCTGCGCGGATTGCAGAACGATGTGTACTGCCAGATCGGCTTGGTTATGCTGATCGGACTGTCCAGCAAGAACGCGATTTTGATCGTGGAGTTCGCGGAGCAACTACGGGAAAAAGGCATGAGCATTGTGGATGCAGCGATCGAAGCAGCACGCATCCGGCTGCGGCCCATCCTGATGACTTCGCTGGCGTTCATCCTGGGCGTCGTGCCGCTGGTGGTCGCGCGTGGCGCCGGTGCGGCGGGCCGCGTTTCCGTGGGCACGACGGTGTTCGGCGGCATGATCGCGGCGACGACGCTGAACTTGATTTTCATCCCCGTTCTCTATGTGCTGGTGCGCAGCCTGGTGCCAAGCCGCAGGATGCACGCCGTGGCGATCAGCGAACCCGCCGACTGAGCACCCACGCCTCAAAGCCCTGGCCCTCTATAGGGATACCCCAGCTTGGCGGCTCAAGGATGTTTGTTGTAGGCATGGCTGAACCCGCACCCGACAGTTGTAAATAGCATGTCACGGTGCCGTCATTTTCTCGTCTTGGCCGGAAATCGACCCGTTTTTCGCGCTAGAGTCAAGTTTCGCGATTATCGGGTCCGCGGGACCCGTAAAACGCACAGTTTGCACCGTTTTAGCAGAATTTTTACAGGCGGCCGAGAGTCTATTCAGTGAGTACCGGGATTAAACTGTCCCCGTTTGGCCTGCGAGCCGGCACCTCAACTTTGAGTCTGCCTACTCGGAGCAAGGCGGGCATGGTCCGGGGCTGGAGGAGGGTAAAGGCATGATGTCCCCTTTGCGTAATGCCCACGTCATAGGCCTTTGCTTGGTGATGGAGTTGGCCAATTGTGCCGGCAGTTTCGCGCAGGGCGGGCAGACTGGTGCGGCCCCGCCGAACAGTCAGGAGCTTAATGGGAAGATCGAGCTTCTCACGCGGTCGCTGGAGCTGACGCAAACGGAGCTGGCGCGGTCGCGGAGCGAGATCGAGCAGCTTCGCGCCATGTTGGGCGAGGTGTTGAGGCGCATGGATGGCGCCGCGGCGGCATTGCCTGCGCAAGCCGCTAGTGCGGGCACTGGCGTTGCGTCGGTTCCGCCCGGACCGGAAGGCGCGCAGCCAGCGGCGCAGATTTCGCAGGACGACTGGGACCTGCTGAACGCGCGGGTCGAGGAACAGCGGCAGACTAAGGTGGAAAGCGGGTCTAAATTTCGCTTGAAGCTTTCGGGCATCGCACTGTTCAACGCGTTCGCCAATTCCGGTAACGTAGATAACCTGGACGTGCCGTCGATCGCAGTATCAAAATTTGCGGGATATCCCTCTGGAGGACTTGGAGCGTCGGTGCGGCAATCGATCGTCGGACTCACGGGGATTGGCCCGGAGGTTTTCGGCGCGCGTACAAGCGCGGAGCTGCAAATGGGATTTTTTGGCGGGCTGCCCAGCGGATACAACGCGACCACCTCCGGAATCGCCAACTTGCGGATCATGCGCGTCCGCTTCGATTGGAGCAGCACGTCTGTAGTTGCCGGGCTGGATACGCCGTTTTTCTCGCCAAACATGCCGACGACGTACATGTCGGTCGCGGTGCCGGGTTTCGCATCCGCGGGGAATTTGTGGACGTGGACGCCTACCACTCGAATAGAGCAGCGTTTCGGTGGAGCTGGCTCGCCGTTTAAGGTCGAGGCTGGTTTTCTCGATCCATCCGCTAACATCAATTACACTACGAACAATAATTTGCGCGCGCCGAGCCCGTCGGAAAGCTCGCGCATTCCCACTTACGCGATACGCGTGTCCTACAACAGGAAATCGGAAGATCATCCGGCTTCGTTTGGGGTGGCTGGTTTGTACTCTCCGCAGGAGTTTTATGGCGGCTATAACGAGGAGGGATGGGCGGCGACCACGGATTGGAAGTTTGCGTTGCTGCCGCGTACGGAAGTGAGCGGGCAGTTCTTTACCGGGCGCGGCATAGACGGGTTTGGCGGCGTGCCGGAAAATCCGTACCCGCTGCAAAACCCGTTTCAGTACACCGCACTCACCGCGCGCCTGCTGGCTGAAGTGGGAGTGATCGGGGGCTGGTCGCAGCTCAAATTCAAACTGAATGCGCGGAACGAGTTCAATGTTGCGGTGGGAACGGGCGGGCGGAATTCGGCATCGCTCCGGAGGGCGCTCGGCACCAGTTTCCCTGCTCCGCTGATTCCGGCGCGCAACGAGATGATGTTTGCGAACTATATTTTTCGCCCGCGGTCTGACCTGGTGTTTTCCGCGGAATACCGACGCATACGAACATACGAAGTCACCAGGGCGCCGGACATCGCTGGCCAGCTCGGCCTGGCTGTAGGGTTCCTGTTCTAGTGGCCATGAGAATCCTCCGACTCACTTTCGCAATGATGGCGATACTGGCTGTGGCTGTCGGCTGGGGTGTGGCCAAGTCGAACGGCGGCGCGCAAGACGGACAAGCGGGAGTGAGCGGCGAGGCGGTGGTAACTGCACTCGGCAGTGGTGCGATCGAAAAGGATGCTTCCAGGGTGGTCGTCTGGCTCGTACCGCTGGATGCGGTGCAGCCCGTTCGCGTCACCACGCAGCGCCCGCATTACCGGCTGGTGCAGCACAACAAGAGGTTCGAGCCTGGGCTGCTGGTGGTGCCGGTCGGCAGCGTCGTTGACTTTCCGAATGCCGACCCGTGGTTCCACAATGTTTTCTCGCTGTACCGGGGTAAACGATTCGATCTGGGGCTTTATCAGGCCGGCGCGCAAAGATCGGTGAGATTCGACCGTATCGGGCCGTCCTATCTTTTTTGCAACATTCATCCGGAGATGACCGGCGTGGTGCTCGCAATAGATTCGGAGCTTTTTGCCATTACAGACAAGGGCGGCCACTACTCGATCGCGGGAGTGACGCCGGGAAAATACGTTCTGCATGTGTGGTACGAAAATGCCACGCCGGAGTCGCTGCAAGCACTGCAGCGGCAGGTGACGATAGAAAGCGCCAATCAAATTCTTGCGCCCATCTCGGTGAGAGCGGTAAAGCCGGCGCCCGTGGAGCACAAGAACAAGTATGGGCAGGACTATGATCCGGCGACGGTGAAGACGGATTACTGAGCTTTGCGGCACGAACGCTTGCCGCGATATGGCTATCGGATACGTCAAACTAGGTGAATCTTGGCGAACGCAACGAAGACAACGGAAAAGGACGGAAAAGCTATGGAAACAGTACTGGTGGTGGAAGACAGCCGGGCGATGCAAAGAACATTGCAGCGGCTGCTGGAAGCGGATTCGTTGCAGGTGCAGATTGCCTCGGACGGAATCGCCGGGCTGGAGACTTTTCGCAAGCAGCCGCCCAGCGCGGTGCTGCTCGATCTGAAGCTGCCGGGACTCTCGGGCAAGGAGCTGTGCCGCGAGTTCAAGACCATCGCGGCATCGGTGCCCATCGTGGTGCTGAGCGCGAACGCGGAGGTCGAGGACAAGGTGCTGCTGCTGGAACTGGGTGCGGATGACTACGTCACCAAGCCTTTTAGCCCGCGAGAGCTGCTGGCGCGCGTGCGGCGGGCCATGCGGCGCGGCGGTACAAAGAATCAGGCGGTAGCCAGCGTCCCAACGAAGAACGTGAGTCACGAAATACTGCTATTTGGCGATGCGCGTGTGGATTTCACCAGCATGGAGGCTTCACTGGCTCAGAAACCGGTTACGCTGACCGCGCAGGAGTTCAAGCTGCTGAAGTTTTTCGCCGGATCCCCGGGACGCGTGCTTACGCGCGACGAGCTCTTGAACGAAGTCTGGGGCTACCAGAACTATCCTTCCACTCGCACGGTGGACAATCACATTTTGCGCTTGCGCCAAAAACTTGAGCCGGACTCCGCAAATCCGCGATTTTTCCTCACTATCCACGGCGCCGGGTATAAATTTATTCCCGGGAATGCGGCGGCAAACGACTAGTCCTGACGCGCTCCCTACGTGAAGCGATGGAACTGAAATGATCCATTTCCGGCTGCGCACACAGCTCTTTATTGCCACACTGCTGATCATTTGCGGCCTGACGGGCGCGCTGCTGCTGATCATCCGGCACACGGTGAGCGTGGAAACGGACCGGCAGGTACGCGACGGAACGGAAGCGTCCGTGCGCGCGTTCGAGAGCGTGCAGCGGCAGCGCGAGCAGCAACTGTCGCGGACCGCAGCGATGCTTGCGGACCTGCCGACGCTGAAAGCGCAGATGACCACGGAGCACGCACCAACGATTCAAGATGCCTCGACGTCGTGGTGGAAACTCTCCGGAAGCGACCTCTTCATTCTTGCCATGCCAGACCGGCGGATCGTGGCTTTCCACGTGACAAAGCCGGGCTGGCCGCCGGAAGCGGCGGAACGCGATCTGAAACGGTCGCTCGAACAAGGGGAAGAAGCTTCCTGGTGGTATGACAACGGGCGGCTGTATGAAGTGTTTCTCAGGACCATAACCGCCGGCACGGGGCCAAATTCGCAAGAGCTGGGTTTTCTGGCCGTCGGCTACCAAGTGGACTCCAGCGTCGCGGAACATCTGGCCTTAGTGGCGGGAAATAATATTGCTCTGGCGACCGGAGACCGGCTAATTGCTTCGACATTGCCGCCAAAGGATGAAGCCGCGATGCAGCGGTGGCTGAGTGAAGCGAATCCGGAAGCGAACCCGGAGGCGCACGAAATCGCGCTTGACACCGACCGCTATGCTGTTTCGTCGGTGCTGCTGCATGGCGCGCTGCCTGCTCCGGTGCGCTGTTATGTGATGATGCCGCTCGGTCCGGTGAACAGCTTCATGAACCGGCTGAACCGCACGATTTTCATTTTGGGTGCGTCGGCCATCCTGTTTGGGGCGCTGTTGTTCGGTTTCGTTTCGAGCACCATCACAAAGCCGCTGGACAATCTCGTTTCCGGAGTTCGCGCGCTGGCCACGGGAAACTACACCTACTCCATTACGCCCGAGGGCACCACGGAAGTGGCCGAACTGAGCCGGGCCTTCGCGAAAATGCGCGGAGAGTTGCTGGATTCGCAGCGGCAGCAGATTGAGACGGAAAGAATCGCGGCGCTAGGCCGCGCGGCGAGCTCCATTTCTCACGATTTACGGCATTACCTGGCGGCGGTGGTGGCCAACGCGGAATTTCTTTACGAGGCGGAGGAGCTCAAGCTCGATAAGAGTGAAATCTATCAGGAGATCAAGACAGCCTCGACGCAGATGACCGACTTGATCGATTCGCTGCGCGAGCTGGCGCACCAGCGCAGTGCGATTTCTCCGGAACCCACCGATCTCGAGCAGGTCATCGGCAGAGCAATCGAAGCGGTGCAGGCGCGTCCGGAGTTTCGCAATCGCTCGATTACGCTGCACGCGGATAGCGAACTCGAGGGAATGTTCGATCCGCGCAAACTGGAGCGGGTTTTCTTCAACCTGGTGCTAAACGCGTGCGAAGCTACTCCCGACGGCGAGAGCCGGGTAGCCGTGGATGTGCAGACCCGAAAGGACTCCTTCGAGATTCGCGTAAGCGATCAGGGATCCGGTGTGCCGGAAAACATACGCGGGCGCGTGTTTGATCCGTTTGTGAGCTCGGGTAAGCCGAACGGGACCGGTCTGGGGCTGGCGATTGTCAGCAAGATTGTCAGCGACCATGGCGGCTCGGTGACCATCGAGCGCACATCGGAGGCTGGCACGGTGATGCTCGTGAAGCTCCCCCGCGTGGCGAATGCAGTGGCTTCACACTCGGATTCCGCGGTGGCGTAAGAATCCACGGAAATTTTGGAGGCGCGGGGCGGAATCGAACCGCCGATAAAGGTTTTGCAGACCTTTGCCTTACCACTTGGCGACCGCGCCTCAGTGCACAAAGCCGGTGCTGACCGGCTTCGTGCAAACTTGTCAATCGATCGAAGGCGGCTTGCTATTTGGCGCTCGCGACCTTTGTGTTTGACGCCGTTTCGTTGACGATCGGCGAGCCGATCAGGTTACCCCATTCCGTCCACGAACCGTCGTAGTTACGCACGTTGTTGTAACCCAGCAAATACTTGAGCACGAACCAGGTGTGCGAGCTGCGCTCGCCAATGCGGCAGTAGGCGATCACTTCGTCGCTGCCGGTCACGCCCTTGCCCTGGTACAGAGTCGCAAGAGCCTCGGCGGATTTGAAGGTGCCATCCTCGTTGGCGGCCTGTGCCCATGGGATGTTGGCAGCATTGGGAATGTGGCCGGCGCGCTGCGCGGTTTCCGTCATTCCCGGAGGAGCGATAATTTTTCCGGTGAATTCGTCGACTGAGCGCACGTCCACAAGCTGGCCGCGCTTCTTGCCCTGCGCGATCGCCAGTACGTCCTCTTTGAAGGCGCGCACCGACTCGTCCGTGCGGGTGACGCGGTAGGTCGCTGGCGAAATGTTAGCGGCGTCCTTGGTCTGAGCGCGCTTCTCTTCCAGCCACTTTTTGCGGCCGCCGTTGATCAGCTTCACATTCTGGTGCCCGTAATACTTCAGTTGCCAGAAGGCGTAGGCCGCGAACCAGTTGTTGTTATCACCGTAGAGCAGAATCGTTGTGTCGTTGGAGATTCCAGATTCACCCAGCAACTTTTCCAATGCGGTCCGGTCGATCAAGTCGCGTTTGATGTTGTCTTGCAACTCCGTCTGCCAGTTCCATCCGACGGCGCCGGGAATGTGGCCCTGATCATACGCGGTCGTATCCACGTCCACTTCGACGAGCCGGGCATTCGGGGCGTTCAGGTTCTGGGCCACCCATTCGGTCGTCACCAATACTTCCGGATGCTTGTATTCGGCCATTTTCATTTCTCCTTTGCACTTTTGAATCGCAATCTCTTTGCAAGCGAAAAACAAAAACCCACCTGCCATCTGACTGGCGGTGGGTTAGAAAATTCAGGCTAGAACTTGAATCCTTAGATGCCCAGCCTCCCCGCGCCAGAAGACGCACACATACAGCACAGACAGCATCAACTGGTCCGCGTGGTCTTCTGTGGGTTAGCTTGCATGTTGAAAAGCATACCTAGAAACCTGGGTTTGCGCAATAGCACCGCTATTTATTTGGGGGCGCCCACCGTGTAGGCCAGCAGGATTTGAGTCAGGCGATAGCGGTAGCGTGCATCGGTGTCGGTGATGTCCGCCTCGGTCTTGCCCAGCTCCGCCTGGCTGAATTCGACAATCGAACTGAGCCCCAGGTTGTAACGCTGCTGTGCGAGGTCCAGCGCGAGGTTGGCCTGCTCACGGAGTTGCTGCGTGACGGTGAGCCTTGCAGCCAGTGTTCTTTTTCTCCAACTCCGCCCCGCACATCTCATCATCCATGACCTCCGCCGCTCTGGCGCTCGGAATTTGGTGAACGGAGGCACGC
>CATPAM010000016.1 GCA_955651735.1 Candidatus Acidiferrales bacterium
ATCCAGAACGAGCGTCCGTGCGTGCCGACGATGAGATCGTCGCCGTGAATGGCGAGGTCGCGCATCGAGGTGTGGGGCAGGTTGAGCTGGAGCAGTTGCCAGTTGTCACCGTCGTCGAAGGAAACAAAAACGGAGCCTTCCGTACCAGCAAAAAGCAAGCCTTTGCGTACGGGATCCTCGCGCACCGCGTTGCTCGCTCCGCTAGCAGGAATGCCGTTGGTGATTTCGGTCCAAGACTTGCCGAAATCGCGCGTGCGATAAATGTGCGCGCGCAAATCGTCGAGTCGAAAGCTGTTTATCGCGGCGTACGCGGTGCCGGCGTCGAAATGCGAAGCCTCGATGATAGAAACCTTGCTCCAAGGCTTGAGCTCGGTTGGCGTGACGTTTTGCCAAGACTTGCCGGCGTCCCGGGTGATGTAGATCAGCCCATCGTCGGTGCCAGCCCAAATTGTATTTGCGTCCTTGAAGGACGGCGCGACCGCATAAATCACACCGCGGTGCTTGCCTTTCTCCGGGTCGTAGGCCGCGAAAACGCCGAGGTTTGGCGGCGTGTCGTAGGAAGAGCGCGCGAGATCGGGGCTAATCGGTTCCCAGCTGTTGCCTCCGTCGGTGGACTTGAACAGTACGTTGACCGCGAAATACAGTGCTTTGGGATCGACGGGCGAAAAAATCACCGGCAAAGTGCGATCGTATCGGTACTCGCCGCGGCGTACGGGCTCGGGCGTTACGTCTGCCACTTCACCCAAGGCTTGGTTTGTACGCGTGAGGCGAGCGCCATACAAAAGATTCGAGTCGAGCGGATCGACCGCGATATAGCCGTATTCGAACACGCCAACCGAGTGCCACTCGCGAAATGTGATTTCGCCGTAATCGCTGCGGCTCATCGTACCAGCAGAGCCGCTCTCCTGCTGCGCGCCGTACACCCAGTAGGGAAATCGATTGTCCGTGGTGACGTGATAAAACTGCGCGGTCGGCTGGTTATACCAATTGCTCCACGAAGCACCGCCGTTCACGGTAATCACGGCACCCTGATCGCTTGACAGCGCAATGATCTGCGGATGCTCGCTGCTGATCCAAACGCGCTGGTAGTCGTCGCCGCCCGGGGCGCCGCGAAAGCCAACAAACGTTTTTCCGGCGTCGCTGGATTTCCAGGTAGTGGTGTTCGCGACGTAGATCACATCAGGATTGTCGGGCGCGACAGCGATGCCCATCGCGCCAGGACCGCGGCCGCCGATGCGGCGATCGCTGTTGATGAGGTTCCACGATTCTCCCGCGTCATCGGAGCGATAGACCCCCGCTCCCTTCTTTGCCTCCACCGTGGCGTATACCCGCTGCGGTTGACTTGGCGCGACCGCAACACCGATGCGGCCGAGACCGCCATCGTCTGAAGATGGCAGGCCCTTCGTTAATTGGCGCCAGGTGTTGCCTCCATCGGTGGACTTGAAAAGGCCGCTGCCGGGCGCGATGAATGACTCGCCGCTACGGATTTCCCAAGGCGCGACGCGCGCGGCCCAAAGCACGGCATAAATCGTTTGTGCGTTGCTGGGATCAAAGGCGAGATCGGCCGCGCCGACATTTTCATCCTTGTACAAAATCTTTTCAAAAGACTGGCCGCCATTGTTCGAGCGGAAGACGCCTCGCTCTTTGTTCGGCCCGTATGGGTGGCCTTGCACCGCCACGAACAGGTGATTGGCATCTTTCGGATCGACGAGAATTGCAGTGATTTGCTGCGCGTCGGGCAGCCCCAGGTGCGTCCAAGTCTTTCCCGCATCGGCTGACTTGTAAACACCGTCACCGGTGGCGAGGTCCGGCCGCTGTAGACCTTCGCCACTGCCCACATAGAGGACCTCTGGATTCGAGGGGGCGACCGCAATGGCGCCGACCGAGCCGGTATCCTGCGCATCAAAGATCGGCTGCCATGTGTTGCCGGTGTCCGTCGTCTTCCACACGCCGCCATTCACCGCGGCGATATAGAAAACATTGGGCTGGTGCGGCACGCCGGTGATGGCGACCGTGCGGCCGCCACGGAAAGGACCGATGCAGCGCCAGCGCATTTCTGAAAACAATTTCTGGTCGTTTTGTTGCGCGGGTGCGGGAGTCGCTGCCACAAAAACGGCAAGAACGGCCACCAGATTTCTACATGCGCGGACCTGCATTCGTCACCTCCTCGAAGTGGAGGAGGATAACGTGCCAACGGCTGACCTGCAACGCTTGTTATGCTTATCAGGCCACAATGGCATTCGACGGGCGCCGTCTATTTCCGTTAAACTCGATGCATTCTACCGAGCTAGTGAGGACCAAAAACGTGACGACTCCTGCCAAGCCCATGCCAGAGACGACGCGCAGCGATGAGGTGGTCGCCAAGCACAAGAAATACTTGTGGCCGTCGGTCACTAATTACTACCAGCGGCCGCTGGTGGCGGATCGCGGCGAGATGCAATATTTGTGGGACCTGGAAGGGCGCAAGTACTTGGATTTCTTCGGCGGCATCTTGACCGTTTCGGTCGGGCACTGCAATCCGAAGGTGACCAGCAAGATCAATGCGCAAGTCAACCGCCTGCAACACACCTCCACGCTGTATCCCAACGAACACATCGTGGCGCTGGCCGAAAAAATCGCGCAGATTACTCCTGGAAATTTGCAGCAAAGCTTTTTCACCAGTTCCGGAACGGAGGCGGATGAGGCGGCGATCTTAATTGCGCGGATGGCCACCGGAAGCTACGACGTGGTGGCGCTGCGCCATGCGTATGCCGGCAGCTCCGCGATCGCCAAAGCAGTGACCGCGCACGCGCCCTATCGCAAGAGCGGCGTAATTAGCGTCGGCATTTCCCACGCGGTGAATGCGTATTGTTACCGCTGCCCGCTGCATCTGACCTACCCCTCCTGCGAAGTGGCTTGCGCCAACGACGTGGAGAATCTGATTCAGACCGGAACCAGCGGAAACATCGCGGCCTTTATCGCCGAACCGATCCAGGGCGTGGGCGGCTTCATTACGCCTCCCAAGGAATATTTCAAGATCGTTTTCAAAATTGTAAAGAAATATGGCGGCCTTTTCATCTCCGACGAAGTACAAACCGGCTGGGGCCGCACCGGCAAGAAATGGTTCGGCATCGAGCAGTGGGAAGTGACGCCGGACATTCTGACCAGCGCAAAGGGCTTGGGCAACGGTGTGCCTATCGGCTTGACCGTCACGACTCCGGAGATTGCTTCCAGCTTTCAAGGACTGAACATTTCCACATTTGGAGGCAACCCGGTTACGAGCGTCGCTGCGAAAGCCACGATCGACTTCATCGAAGAAGAGAATCTGCTCGAAAATGCGCACACTGTCGGCTTGTATTTCCGAGGAAAGCTCGAAGAGTTGCAAGCAAAGCACGCGCTCATCGGCGAGGTCCGCGGCATGGGCTTGATGCAAGCTCTGGAGTTGGTCAAAGACCGCAAAACGAAAGAACCGGCACCGGAAGCCACCGCGCAAGTGATGGAACGCGCCCGCGACAACGGCTTGCTCATCGGCAAGGGCGGCCTGTTCGGCAACGTTCTTCGCCTCTCGCCGATGCTCAATATTTCCAAAGCCGACGTCGATGAGGGCGTTCGCCTGCTCGATAAAGCCTTCAGCGAAGTGAAGAATTAGCGACCGGGAAGTTCACGCCGCGAAAGACCAGGAACTTACGTTAAAGAGCCACATGCGCCTTGCCAACTCCTGCTACTTGGCTGCCCTAATTTCCGCGATTGCGGTGGCGTCGCTATACAGCGGCGAAAAGGCCGTCTGGAAGCCGGTGCAATTCGCTATTGTGCGCTTCAACGACGACGCCCCCGCATCCTGGAATATTTATCACGGGGAAAAACGCGGCGTGCTACTGGTGCGCTTGTGGAAGCGCTACATGCTCGTGGATGTGAAGGAGCAAGAGGTCTACGAGGTTGACCCTGAAAAAGTGAAACCCCAGGGGGAAAATGTCGAGTGGTCGCCTTCCGATATTCCCGATCAACCCATAGAAACGTCCGAGTGGAAAGTTCGCGACGTCGGCCCCGTCGAGCGCGTGCGCTTCCGATTCGGGAAAAGCGGCAGCTTCCTCGACATCCAGCTGCCGATGCTGCCCAACCGCAAGCCGGCGTATTGATGCAATTCCTAAACCCGCCTCAGCGGCGGTACACGCCGTAATACCACGGAATCCCCAGCGCGCCCGGCTCGACCCCGACGACAATTGGGTCGCCTTCGTGAAAGCGATCGTAATCATCCATATCCACTGCGAGGCGCTCGACGCGCTCCCCTTCGCGCCAGGAACGCACCACCAATCGCCGGCTTCCCTTCACAATGCCCTTCATGTTGAAGCGTGCCTCAACCGCAGTTGGATAGTAGACGACATTTTTCTGCGCATCGAGACGCCCGTTAATGAACAGTGTTGCCGCCAAAATCCATGGCAGCGGAATGAATCCGTTGTAGGCGCGCTTCATCAGCTCGATTTCCTGATGATTGCGCGCGCGCCGCTCCAAAACGACGGCCAGCGTGAGCGCACCAAAGAAAATCAAGCCGAAAAACACCAGGATCCAGTCGAGATCCAGCGGAGGATAAATCTGGCTGATGTACGGAAAGGCCAGCGAACCGAGCAGGAAAATTCCGGTCTGCCGCATGAGCCGGCGGCGAAATGTCAGTTCGGCTGCGGCGGTGGTCAGGCCGCACGAAGTGCATTGGTCGGTGGTGCGCTCCGAGCCGCAATCAAGGCATCGCGTCATGATCAACCGCGGTGGATGACCGAACGGCGGTCAGCTCCCCTGGACAACCCCACCCACAACATCCTGTTTAGTATAGAACGAGGCGGATGCGCGCGGACGCGATTAAGCCTGCGGGCGAGTGAGCGAGGCGATTAGGTCCTGATAACGCTGCTGGTGCGGCTCTCCAGACACGCTGACACTGACAGCCATGCCTTGGCCGGGTTCGATGCGCTTCACCGAACAATCCATTTGAACGGGCCGGTCAAGGGCCAGGCGCGCGGTGAAGCCCGCCCCGACCCAGAGCGTGTCGCTGGATTCAATGAACATGCCGTTGGAGCTGATATCGCGGGTTTTCCCGCGCAGCACTGCGGAGCCCCATTCAATCTCGAGCTCGGCGCGAAAGGAATAACGCGGCGCCCAGCGACGTTCGAGGCGCCGCGATGGATGCTCCCCAGTGGTCATGGACCTGAACTACCCCCTGCCATGGATCCCAAGC
>CATPAM010000017.1 GCA_955651735.1 Candidatus Acidiferrales bacterium
AGGTACGACTGTGCGCAAACGAACCGTCTCTGCCCTCACGCGGGTGCTGGCGGGGTTACTGTTTGGTGTGCGCGCCACCGATCCATCGATTTTTGCGGCCGCGGCCGCGGTACTCCCGCTCACCGCACTTTCGGACAGTGACGTATTGCGCGAAACACAAAACATCACACGACACCTTAATTGTGTTAACAGCATCCCATTTTCTTAGGTGGTGCTGTAAGCGGCTTGCCGGCCCTCATTTTTTGGAGGGCTTCAGGTCCTTGAGCAGATGGTGCACAAGGCCGTTTACTTCATCCTGGGAGAACGAGAATGTGTCGCGGCGGACCGGCTTTTCTCCGACCGCGCGATACACCAAATGATTTGCCGGGTTCTGCACTACGTCGAGGACGATAGTGCCCTCGCGGAAGCGGATGTTTTCATAGCCCACCGCCGCTGGGCCGTAACCCCATCCTGAATAACAGCCAAAGGGACCACATACCAATCCCGGGTAAGCGCCCCGATACACTCGCTCGTCGGTCATATTGCGGCGGCGCACGGCGATGTGAAAGTCGACAAGTAAATCCGCGGTAGCGGGATCGCTGACTTCCTTCAAACGTTTTTCGCTTAGATTACGCTCCACGGCGGTCTTCACTTTGTCGCGCAATGCATCATTGTCGGCATTATCTTCGCGGGTCACCGTTTCGTTGCGCGTGATCACGTCGCGGGACACAACCGGGCGGGAACCGCGGCGGCTCTCTTCCTGGGCGGGTCGCCATGCCCATGTGGCGTGGCGCCCGATGTGCACGTCTCGGTCGCGCGTGATCTGTACGTATTCATCGCACCCGGCGAGCAAAACGGCGCAAGCGATGGCGCCGGCCGCGAAAAAAGGTGCTCTGGCTTTCAAAAGCCTCCGCGATAGCATCTGCAACTCCTCCAAAGTCTCAACAAACAGGATTGCGGTTATTTAACACTGGATGTCTGAGATAGTTGCGGCGCTCGTGGATCATTCGTCTTACCGATCAGGTCGCACGCCCCAATCGACGGGAGGAAATACGATGGGCCAAAACTGCGGAGCGGGCTGATCAAACTCGAAGGCCACCGCGGAATACCCGGCCTTGGACGTCTCCACACGGACCACTCGGCAGCCTTGCTGTATTTTGGACCTTTCGTTGATTAGAACGATGGGCTGGCCAGCCTTGATCTCCATGCGCAGTCCCAGCAGTCCGCCGTGCGCATTGACAGCCACCGTTTGCGTTTCTTCGCGCACCTCTTTGCCGTCCCGCGTTCTGGTCTGCACGACCACGGGAATTTGCAGCATTACACGCTCGCTGCGCCGGCGATTGGCTGGATTTTGGGCCGTCAAATTTCTAGTCTCGCTCTCTTTAAGGCTTCCGTTCAATATACCTCACGACATCGTGGAGGATTTGCAAGGCACGGATGACTAGTGCGATTTCGTTACTAGCGGAGCCGGGCCTCAAGCCGAGCTCTTACTTCCGGCCATTCGGAATCGACGATGCTGAAATATACGGTGTGCCGGATGCGGCCGCTTGCGGTGATCATGTGATTGCGGAACGTGCCTTCTTCGCAAGCGCCGATGCGCAAGATTGCAGCGCGGGAGCGATCGTTGAGCGAGTCGGTCTTCAGCTCCACGCGCATACACTTGAGTACTTCGAAGGCGTGCCGCAGCAGGAGGTATTTGGCCTCGGTGTTGATGGCGGTGCGCTGCCATTGGTGGGCGACCCAGGTCCATCCGATTTCCAGGCGATGGTGCACGTGCTCGATGCTGGCATAGCGCGTGGAACCAATTACGCGGCCGCTGGATTTCTCGAGCAGCGCAAAAGGCAAGGCGGATCCGGCGGCTTGCTCCTGGAGCGCGGTCTGGACATAGGCGCTCATCTCCTCCGGCGTGCGCACCGGAGTCGGAATCCACTTCCAGAGGTCATCATCGAGTCCCACTTCAGCCAGCCCGGCAGTATGTTCCCGGGTGAGTGGTTCCAGTCGTACGTGCCGGCCTGTCAGAATCACAGGCGCAATCATCATTTGCTCGGTCATATCCGTAAGTATTCTGCCTCGGATTGGCCGCTTGAAAAAGCCCTGCGCTTCCGTCGAAAGAGTTCGCTGCCAGGCCGCTTTGGCACTCAAGCTATACTAATCGCGACTATGAGCGATATCACGATACTCGACACGAATTGGGTGGGGCGTCCGCATTCGGTGGCGGCGGCGCTGCTGGAATCTGGCGGGCATCGCGCCATCATTGACCCGGGGCCGGAGTCGACGTATACGACGCTTCGCGAGCGTCTGCACTCGCGCGGACTATCGGTGGCGCAGCTCGACGCTATTTTCCTGACGCACATTCATCTGGACCATGCCGGCGCTTCCGGTTCGCTAGTGCGTGACAATTCGCGGCTCGTCGTCTACGTTCACAAACTCGGGGCACCACATATCATTGATCCCGCGAAGCTACTGGCCAGCGCGGCGCGGCTCTGGCCAGATACTTTGCATCAGCTCTTTGGGGAAACCCTGCCGGTGCCCAAGGAAAATTTGCGCATTCTCGAGGGCGGCGAGACGCTGACGCTGGGCACGCGCAAACTGGAGGTCGCCTACACGCCTGGTCACGCTTCGCATCATGTCAGCTACTTTGACACAGCGGAAAGCGTCGCGTTCGTGGGCGATACTACCGGCATTCGCATCGACAATGGGCCGTACATCCTGCCGGCAACTCCGCCGCCGGACATTAGTCTCGAAATCTGGGAGAATTCCTTCGCGGCCATCCTTGCGTGGCGGCCCGCACGGCTTTTTCTTACGCACTTTGGCTACGCGGAGAAACCCGCGGAGCACATTGCCGAATTTCGGAGGCGGCTGCATCGTTGGAGGGAGCTGGCCGCCGAAATTTTGCGGTCCGCCCGCAGTGAAGCGGAGGCGAAAAAAACCTTCGTGGCGCGCGCGCAAGCGGAGATGCAAGAGCGTCTGGGAACCGAGGAAGCGGACCACCATGCGTTCACCGCAGGGTTGGATTTGTCCTTTCTGGGGCTCGCGCGCTATCTGCGCAAGCGGGCCGAAGCAACAGCTTGAGATGTCGGTGGGCGTCCGCGACCGCGACCGCTTAGAGTCGCTAGCCCCGTTCCTGTTCGGTTTCTTCTCACCGGCATCGTTACTGGCACGTTCCATCCTGTAGCGATCTCGCATCAGCGAATTGGCCGCGGCCCTAGAATGAATTGATACGGCGATATGAACTCGGGCCGACACATTGGGTGGCGTATCGCGCTGCTCGCCGGCGTTAGCCTCGCGCTGCTGTGCGCTTGCGGCACTGCCGGCGATGGGCGTGTGCCTAAATTCTCATTTCTCAGCGAAGGTCAGCAGCTGCTGGCAGCGCCGGTTCTGCTCTTCATGTTTTATCTGATTGCCTGGCTGCGCATCGGGCCGGAGCCGAAGCCTGGTACGGTGGTGACGCGCTACGAACCTCCCGATGGACTATCCGCTGCAGCGGTGCGGTACGCGGTGACGACTGGGAGCGACGGGCGCAGCTTCGCGGCAGTCATCGCTGCGCTGGCAACGCGCGGCTGTCTGCGCGTTGAGCCGCAGGATGGGAA
>CATPAM010000018.1 GCA_955651735.1 Candidatus Acidiferrales bacterium
ACCGCTGGAGACTGGGATGGAGATGTCTTCGGCGTCGAAGCGTCCGGCTTATCTTGACTTAATGCACTTCCGCTGCTTGCGATGAGCGCAAGCAGCAGCCCGGCGACGCCACAAACTCTTCCGCATCGAAGCATCATCCCCCACAGAACACAAAGCGACCTTCATTGGACGAGCAGATGTCGCAAAGCGTTGCATCTCCATCTCCGCCGCACACGGCTGGCAGCACCGCCGGGAACGTACGCCCGGCCAGTTCGTGCCATGCGAGCTCTTCAATTCACGTATGATAAAAGCCGCAAAAACGCTAGAAACCCATGTAGGACGTTGCCGAAATTCGCAATTACTCGCCGCTTTGTCAGCCAGCGCTTTCTACCTTGGCTATGTTTTGTGGCCGCTCCCTTTAGTTTGCATGGCGAAACGCGGATCTCTTACTACACTCGAATACAGTTCAACAGAATAAGAGCGAGCGTGCTGGTTCCGACAATCACCCACAGCGTGAGGCCCTGCAGCAGCGGGCGAACGCCGACCTTCTTAAGCGTTTCCCTGTTCAGACTGGTACCGATCAAGAAAAGCGTCACCGTCAGACCTAGCTTGCCGAGTTGGTTCAGCGCGCCGAAAGCCGGGTTGAATTTCGGCAGCACAGTGTTAAGCAGCGCGGCCGCACAAAAGAACAGGATGAACCACGGCCACTGAATACGCGCCTTGCTCTTCAACACCACCGCGGTCCCCACGGACAACGGAACAATCCACAGGGCCCGCGCAAGCTTGATAGTAGTGCCGATGGCGAGCGCCGTTGGGCCGTACTTCGCTGTCGCACCGACCACGGAGCTGGTGTCGTGAATGGCCAGCGCCGACCACAGGCCGAACTGGCTCTCGCTCATGTGCAGCGCCCAGCCTACCGGAGGAAAAAGGAATAGCGCGACCGAATTCAGGATGAACACCGCTCCCAACGAAACCGCCATTTCTTCTTCGCTGGCTCCCGCAATCGGCCCGACCGCTGCAATGGCGCTACCGCCGCAGATTGCGGTTCCCGCGCTGATCAAAAAAGAAGGTTTCTTGGCGACGTGAATGATATATCCGAGGCCCAGCCCTAACAGCAGCGCCGACGTGATGCTTAGTGCGGTGTAAACAAAGCCGGAGCGCCCGGCCTGAAGAACTTCGTGGAGATTCATGCCGAAGCCCAGTGCGACTACCGAAGTCTGCAGGAGCAACTTTGTCAGATCCCTACTCTCGACGTGGAATGGATGGGCCAGCGTCAAACCGTAGATCAGCCCTCCGAGCAGCGCGATCGCTGGCGAAACCAGCCCGCTGGCTGCCAGGATCACTCCTGCAAAAAATATGATCTTGTTCACGGGCAAAGTCTCGCACGGCAACAGACGGTCGTCCAAGGATCAATTGCCCGGGCTGTGCGCTGTGCGGCGCTCTACCTCTCCTCCGCCAAGTCGTTCCGCTTGACGTCGCGCCAGCCAGTTCCGGTTAAATTTGCTTGAATCCCGCGGCTGCAGACGCAGACACGTGCAAACGGCTTAGTCATCGCCCGCGTCGCGCGGCTAGAAATTCTGTTGCGCCTTGCGCCCGCGCTTTGGCAAGCGCGCCTGCTTATAGCTGTCCAGTTCAGTGCCCGTGACGTCGTACTGCGTCAGAGGGGGATGATTCGAATAGGTGGAAAGCTCAACTTGGAGCCTAAGCGCGCAGATACCGGGCGCATCTTGATAGCTCGCGCGGTGCGAGACAAACGCCTCGTTTGCTATGTTCAGTCTGAACTCGCGCTCCTGCCCCGCCTCGCGCACATTAAACGTGTATTCGCGTGTCAGCGGCTTCGCTTCGAATCCAATGTACTGGACAATGATTGCGCTGTTCAATTGCCACCTGTTGTGACTAGCACACAACCGAACCGGGCACTGCGGTCCACTAGTAGCTCCGGCGGCCATTGCCGCCCGCTCGCGCACCGGAATAGGCCCGGCTACCCTGAGTACGACATGCCCCGCTGCGGGGTTCCTGCGGGCGCGCTTCATTCACCTGCAATGCGCGGCCCTCCACATCGAGCCCGTTCATCTCCCCGATGGCCCTCGCCACGTCCCCGCTTGAGCCGAGTTCGACAAAGCCGAAGCCCCGCGAGCGCCCACCTTCCCGATCGCAAATCACTCGCGCAGACGTCACTTGATATCCCCTGGCGGTGAATAGCTCTTCCAGTCCGCCGTCGGTCAATTGCCCTGAGAGGTTCCCGATGTAGAGCTTAGCCATTTCCTTCCTTTGCCCGTCAGGGCCATTGCATCCCTTAGGGTTGAAAGATCTTCCGGTTCTTTTGCCGCGCCACTTCCAAGGCGGCCGTTTCCTTTTGTTGGCGCTCCGCTTCTCGCTTCGGGCGCTCTTGCATTTCCAGTTTCACGGCTTCCGCGATCGCCAGCTCGGCGTCGGCATTGACTCGCTTTGAATAGATCATCAGACCGAAGTCTTCGGTGAAGGCCGAGCGGACAAGGTCAACCGAATACTGGGAACCCTCCCAGGATGCAATGATTTTCGCGCTCATATCGTATCGGTCGTTCGCCGCAGCATCGATCGCCAGTGGAACGTTCGCGACGGGGCCATACTTAGCCGTAACTGCCTTCATCATATCCGGCGTGGTGAGCCCTTCGGTGGAGGTTCGGTCGTAGGTTACCGCCATTTTATAGAGCTCGCCGTTGTAGAGCGTCAAGACAATCTCACGCACCGTGTCGGATTGCGCGGTTGTTCCCGGAGAGCTCGGCGGCCACCACGTCACTTCCTGGATCAACGCCGGCTGCGAGTGAATCACCTTTACATCGGCCATTTTCTGGCTGGTGTATTTCAGCACGGCAGGCAAGCCCATTCCGAGCGAAAAGTTGCGATATTTGGAGAAATCCTGTGCCTGGAGCAGGGGGGCCGCTAGAAGGAGGGTAATCAGGCAAAAAAGCAGCGGTCGTATGGTCTTCATTTTCATCTCCAACAGAGTCCTAGGAACTGGCAATTGGTGTCCGCGTGCCCTGAAGGAAAGACAGGCGTTCGGTTGGTAGGACGGAATGCTTAACTACAGTAGGTTAATTAACTTGACCTGTCAAGGGAAAACTGCGATTATCAGCTTTACTTAATCCGTGTTAGTTACTTATTCAGGGAGATCTTGTGGACGTCTGTTTGGCCATCAAACGCAGGCTGGAAGAATTGGGCCTTGAGCAGCGCGATTTGGCGGCCGCCGCCAAAGTTACGGAATCCTACATCTCGCAGCTCCTGACAGGTAAAAAATTGCCGCCGGAGCCTGGCCGCACGGACATCTACGAGAAATTTGGCAAATTGTTGAATCTCCCGAGCGGCAAGCTCGCGAAGCTGGCCGACCATCAACGCAAGGAAGTGTTGAAGCGAAATCTGGAGGACCCACCCAAGCCCCTGTTTAAAGAAGTTCGAGAACTGATTCTCCGAAAGTGCGCGCCCGGAAAAGAAAAACAAACACGAGTGATTTTTGAGAAACAGCCTTTCGGCGAACTCGAACGTCTGGTCACACAAAAGCTGCTGGACGTAGTCAAGACCGTCGCTAGAGACGAACTG
>CATPAM010000019.1 GCA_955651735.1 Candidatus Acidiferrales bacterium
TCTTTGCTTCGAGATTGGTGAAGGTGAAGGCCGGGTTGTTGACCTGAGGCCAGGGCGCAAGTTTCTCGGCGCCCCCCTCTTCTACTACCGCTGGACAGCTATCGCGCTCGTCAGGTGCATGGCGGCCATTCTCTTTAGGCACCATGACGCCTTCGAGCGTGAGCTCTTTAAAATGCAGCGCTTGCTCGAGGCGGGCAACGCTATCCGCTTCCACGTCGATAAAGAACTGATACTCCCACGGGCGGCCGTGAATCGGGCGGCTCTCGATCTTTAGAAGGTTCACGCCGTTGCGCGCGAACGGCTCGAGCGAGGAGAGCAGCGAGCCTGGGCGATGCGCGAGGCGCATGGCGATCGACATTTTGCGGGCGTCGGGCGCGGGTGTGCTTGCTGCCTCTTTCGCGGGCCGCAGCAATACAAAGCGCGTAAAGTTTTCCGCGTTGTCTTGAATTTTCTCGGCAATGAGCTGGCCGCGATAGCGAGTCGCGGCGCGCTTGCCGGCAATCGCGGCATGAGTTTTGTCGCCGCGTGCGATAGCCTCGCGGACGCTACCCGCGGTGTCTTCGGCGGGCAGTCGCTTGATGTGTGGATGTTGGCCGAAGAAGCGCTCGCATTGCGCCAGTGCCATGGGGTGCGAAGAAATGGAGCGAATGTCGCTAAGCGAAGCGCCCGGGCAAGCAATCAGGTTCATCTCGATGGGCAGAATTGTTTCCGCGTGGATGGTGAGTTGGCTCTCCAGGAGCAAATCGTAAACGCGTACGACCGAGCCGGCCAGCGAGTTCTCTACCGGGACGAGCAGGGCATCGGCCGCTCCTTCGGGGATGGCGCGAAACGTAGCCTCAAAGGTGGGGCGCGGCACGGTGACAATCTCTTCGCCGAGTAACTGCACCGCGGCCGCTTCGCTGAACGCGCCGGCTTCACCCTGAAAGGCGACGCGAATTTTTTCGGCGTGCAATGAACGCTCCGTTCTTATCTCTTTGCTGCGCCGGCGCCTGCGTTCCGCGCTTACCAGCGCGGCATCCAGGATTTGACAGCGGACGGCCATCAAGTATGATTCGCGAAGCTTCCGGAAACAAAGTGGAATTTGAGGGCTGAGGCGCTTGGAGAGACGCAAATGGGCTACGTGGACAGAAACCTCGTGCCGGGAGAGACGCTGCTGTATCGAACCCGGCATCACTGGTTGGTGCTGCTCGGTCCAACGTTCGTTGGCTTGCTGCTGCTTGTGCCGGGCGTGACGCTGTTGGTGGAGGCCATCGCCACGCACGACTCCGCTGGGTTGGTGGTCGGCAGCGCCACGATCAGTCCACAAATGATGGCCATTGCCGGGGCCATTCTGGTGGTTGCGGCCATCCTGACGTTCAGCTATGGAGTCGCCAAGCGCAACGCCACGGAGATGGCGGTCACCAACCGGCGCGTGCTGATCAAGACCGGCATGACCAGCCGGCGCACGCTGGACTTGATGCTTTCGCGCGTGGAAAGCATTGGCGTGGAAGAAAGCACTGCGGGCAGAGTGCTGGGCTATGGTTCGGTCATCGTGCGCGGGACCGGCGGCACCCCGGAGGCTTTCTTGATGATCGCGCATCCGCAAGAGTTCCGCCGCGCCGTTCAAGAACAGATCGCCACTCGCTGAACACCACAGATTCCAATCTAGATCACGAAGAGATCGAATTCTTTACTGGTTGCATACAACGGCGCCGTGTTTCCAGGTGATCCTGGTCCGCGGTGCGATAAGTTGTTGGAGGTACGGCTGCACAGAGAAAAGCGGAGCGGATTAGATTCCACTCCGCAAGTTGCCAGCCTCCGACGCCATGAAGTTATCTGTACCAATAAGAATCGCTTTTAACGTGGTGGTGGCCGCGGCTGCCCTGTGGGCCGCAACAAGCAAGCGCTTGTACGATATCGCGGTGTTCAACGTCCTGGTAAGCATGGGTTTGACCGCAGTCATCGTGTTGCACCTCCGGCTGAAACCATCGTGGAGTGATGCCGCGGGCGTGGCGGCAGGGGCTGGAACGCTGGCGTTGATTGACTTCAAACTTCTGCATTACAACTTCAATGCCTTTGCGCTGCTGTCCTTCCTGGGTCTGGCGAGTTTGGTGGCGCTGGCGATCCGTGCAGCCTGGTCGCGCGGCGAAGAGAGCGCGCGGATGAGGCTGGCCTTCACCTTCGCATTTCTCTCTTTAAGTGTGGATGCTGCCGCCGTATTGTTTCACGCCTTGACGTCAAAGCTGAATCCTAGGGTTCTCGATCTTTACTTATATTCGTTCGACGCCAGCCTGCGCGTGCAACTTTCCTTCCTCATGGGCCAGGCGTATGCCACCTGGCACCGTTTTGGTGACGCTGGAATGTTCGTTTACATCGGATTGCCGGTGGTCTTGGCGATGGTCGCCGCCGGACGCCTGCTTCACGGAAGTAAAGCGGCGATTCCCGCGATGGCGGCTTTCCTGGTCACGGCGCCTATCGGAGTTATTTTCTATAATCTTTTTCCCGCGCTGGGCCCGACGTACATTTTCGGCTCACGATTCCCGTGGAATCCACTCACCATCAACGAAGCAGGGCGCCTGCGCCTGGAGCCTATCCTGGTGGCAGGCTACCGTAACGCGATGCCATCCCTGCACATTGCCTGGGTTCTCTTGGCTTGGTGGTTTTCGCGAGGGCTTTCCGTATGGGAGCGATCCATTGCCATGGCTTTTGTGGTGTTCACGGCATTCGCGACGCTAGGCAGCGGCGAACACTACTTCATTGACCTTGTGGTGGGCTTTCCGTTTGCGCTGTTCGTCTACGGTTTATGCGCGTTTCCGCTGGGATGGAGGCAGGAACGCAAGGCCGCACTCGGACTGGGGTTGGGGCTCACGCTGGGGTGGTTCGCGGCGTTGCGCGTGGGCGTCAAGCTGTTCTGGCTTTCGCCGATCTTGCCGTGGTTCGCGTGTCTTGTCACCGTCGCTTCCGTGTTGATACTTCAGCAGTGGCTTGAGCAGGCGAGCGAAACAAATGCTTTGCTAGAAGGCGCGCGCGAGCCGGCGGTGGCCGTTTCAGTTTCCTGATTCAGAGCTCCCTCTCCGCAGCCGCGGCATTGAAACTGGGGTATCGAGCGGCGGTATACTAGGCTGATGGAACCGAAAAGAGCCGCAGCAAGCCGGCCCGAACCGGGCGAATACGCATCGTTCTACGAAACCTATATCTCCAAGGTTAAAGGCAACGACATCGTTGGCATCCTGGAAGCCCAGAGGCTACAGATGGCGCAGCTATTCGCGGCGCACAGCGAGCGCGACGGCAATTTCCGCTACGCGCCTGACAAGTGGACGGTGAAAGAAGTGCTGGGTCACGTGTGCGATACCGAGCGCATTTTCGCTCATCGCGCTTTGCGGATTGCGCGCGGCGACCAGACTCCGCTTCCCGGATTCGAGCAGGACGATTACGTGCGCGGAGGGAACTTTGCGGAGCGCACGCTGGCGGATCTGGCCGAGGAGTTTGGATTGGTGCGTGCGGCTAACATCTCGTTCTTCAAGTCGCTGCAGAAAGATGCTTGGCAGCGGCGCGGCGTGGCCAACAAGAACGAAGTGAGCGTGCGCGCGCTGGCTTTCATTGTGGCCGGGCACGAGCTGCATCACCGGCTGATTCTGGAGGAGCGCTACTTCCCGGCGATTCCTCGCGCGTGAGTCCCGGTTTCGAGCTGAATGCGGATGCGCGTGCGGTCCACGTAACGGCCGTGCCACGGCAGCTCGCCTCGCTGTTTGGTTCGCGTCCCCGTATATCGACTCCGCGTTGACCGGATTCTCGAATTGCTGCTCCATCAGATAGCTGCCCAAGGCAAATAGCGAGAACGCTACGCAGAACCCGAGTCCCGCGAAGGTATTAAGAAACCGACCACAGGCCGACAGCGATCGCCGCGCGCGGAGAGGCCTGCACCCTTTGAGAACGGGCGCGGTTAGAGGAGCGGCTCGCTCCAGTTTTCCAGCGTTTCCTTGACCTTGTGCAGGAA
>CATPAM010000020.1 GCA_955651735.1 Candidatus Acidiferrales bacterium
ATCCGTAAGAGTCCGCGTGCTCAGCAATGAGAAGGTGGAAATGGACGGTTTGCAGATTATTGGCGTGCCGTACCGGAACGCGGCGCAGGATGGCCACTCTGCGTCGGTGCTACGCGGGATCCGATTGGATCACGATCGCGCGAGCATTCTGTTGACGCATGCGCCCGACCATCCGGAGATCGCGGAGGCCGCCGGCGTTTCTCTGCAGCTATCCGGGCATACGCACCTTGGGCAGTTCATACCTTGGAGTTGGATGGCGCGTCGGATTTACCGGCAGTTTGTGTATGGCTTAAGTCGAATCGGGAAGATGCAGATTTTCACTTCGAGCGGAGCAGGAACGTGGGGACCGCCGCTGCGGCTGGGATCGAATCCCGAAATTGTTGTGCTGGAGTTCGAATAAGCGACTCCTCGTGGGGAGCTAGCGGCTTCGGCGGAGCAGATTCCTCGTCCGGCTCGCGCGCTGACGACAGCGCGCGTTCGCTTGCAGGACTTCGGAATGACACCTGTGGCCGTCCGCGTTATCCTCCTTGATGAGAAACCAATGCGCAAACTGATTCTCTTCGTCATGGCCGTTAGCATCACTTGTGTTGCTCAGACGTTTCCTGACGCCCCTGAGCTCAAGCACATGGGCGGGCGCTTCGCGTCCACGCCGCTCCAAGTGGATACCTCCGCGCTCTCCGCAGGCGACAAGCAAGCGCTGGTCAAGCTGGTGCTGGCGGCGCGGATTGTGAACACCCTCTTCATGGAGCAGCTCTGGAGCGGTGATCTGGCCCTGTACCGCAAATTACAGCAAGACAAATCTCCGTTGGGCCAAGCGCGGCTTCATTACTTCTGGATCAACAAGGGACCGTGGTCGGAAATTGACGAGTACAAGGCGTTCCTGCCTGGCGTCCCGGAGAAAAAACTCGCCGGCGCCAACTTCTATCCCGGGGACATGTCCAAAGAAGAATTTGAAGGCTGGGTGAAGACGCTGTCGACACGGGAAAAGGAGCAGGCCGAGGGATTCTTTACCGTGATCCGCCGCGGCGCGGACAAGAAGCTGACCATTATTCCTTATAGCCGCGAGTACAGAACCTTTCTCGATCAGGCTGCCAAGCTGCTACTCGAAGCGGCTGCGCTTACCGGAAACCCTTCGCTAAACAAGTTCCTGACCACTCGCGCCGATGCCTTCAGCTCCAATGATTATTTTGAAAGCGATATGGCCTGGATGGACTTGGACGCGCCGCTCGACGTCACATTCGGCCCCTACGAGACTTACAACGACGAGCTATTCGGTTACAAGGCCGCCTTCGAGGCCTACATCAACCTGCGCGACGACAAGGAATCCGCGCATCTCGCCTTCCTAGGCCAGCACCTGCAGGAGATCGAAAACAACCTGCCGGAAGATCCACGGTATCGCGTAACCAAGCTGGGCGCAGCCGCTCCTATCCGTGTAGTAAACGAGGTTTTTGGCGCGGGCGACGGCAACCACGGAGTCCAGACAGCAGCTTACAACCTGCCCAACGACGACAAAGTGGTGCAACAGAAGGGCGCCAAGCGGGTGATGCTCAAGAACATCCAGGAAGCCAAGTTTAGATCCATCCTGCAGCCGATTTCCCGCGTCGTATTGCAACCAGCAGCACAGAACGATCTGAGCTTTGAACTTTTTTTTACCCACATCGTGGCCCACGAGCTGACTCACGGCCTGGGCCCGCACCAGATCAAGATAAACGGCCGCGACAGCAATCCCCGCCTGGAGCTCAAAGAACTTTACAGCGCGGTCGAGGAAGCCAAGGCCGACGTTACCGGGCTGTTCGCCCTGCAGTACCTGATGACCCAGGCCGACAAAGGCGCAACCCAATCTCCTCTTCCCCACGGTCCTGAAGCCGAGCGCCAGCTTTATACTACCTACCTGGCGTCATCTTTTCGCACACTCCGTTTTGGCCTGCAGGACGCGCACGCCAAGGGCATGGCCGTCCAGTTCAACTATTTCCTGGACAAAGGTGCCTTCATCGCCAACTCCGACGGCACCTTCAGCGTAGATTTGAACAAGATGAAAGACGCGGTTGCGTCACTGGACCATGACCTGCTCACCCGGGAAGCCACCGGCGACTACGCCGGAACCAAAAAGCTGATGAGCACGATGATGGTAGTTCGTCCTGAGGTGCAGAACGCGCTGGAGCGGCTGAAATCAGTGCCCACGGACATCGAGCCGGTATTCGTGACCGCGGATGCACTGACGGGCGAGAAGATTTCGGGCAGAAGCAAATAGCGACTTGTGCGGGCAGCTACTAAGAACAGCGAGCCCAGGAGCGCAAAGCAACGCATCCAAGCTGAGATATGCCTACGAGGAGTATCGGTTATAAAACAAGCGAGTTAGCTCATCGACATCGAGAGCATCTTTTGCGAAAGATTGGAATGCGCTCAGGGCAGGACAGAAAAGAATTACCCTAGGATGCGCTTCCCACATTGTTGGAGCCGTCGACCCGAATTTCTTCACCTGCAATTTCACCCGGCTCCGGCGGTTGACCGCAAACATGAATGGGTCAGACTTGTCTCCGAGACGCAAAATCTTTGGCAGCCTTTCGATCATGGTCGGAAATGCGATGCAGATCTCTGGAATTGTGGTCGCTTGTCTTGCGCTCGCTGCGGCGCGATCAGCATACTCGACCACAGGTGCGATTGTCGCCATGGTCGCGGGATGGATTCTCCTCTATTTCTGCTGCCATGCCGTCGCCCACTGGGTTGTAGGACGAAGTCTTGGCATTCGCTTTGCTTTCTACACGGTCGGCGGGACCGGGAATCCAGAAGGCTGGCCCGCTGGACTCCGGTGGTTATTCGAACATCTTCCTTTTTTTGGAGTGCAGACAGAGAAGGCCTCCATGCAAAAGGCAAAGCCGGTTGCCAGAGCGATTATGTGGTCTGCGGGAGTGACGTCTTCCGCTGTTGTCCCAACCCTAGGCGCGCTCTGGGCATGGCGCTCGGGTGTCCCGTGGGGCAAGTTGTTCTTTCTGGTTGCGCTTTTCTGGGCGGTCGGAACGTTGGCAAGTAACTGGACTAGCCGCTCGGGCGACTTTTCAAAAGCACGGCGCGCGCTCGGATAGCCATGAGTTATCGTCTGCGTCTGTTATGGAAGAGTGGCTGATCATCCGGGGGTTGATTAGATCGATCGCCACCGCCGCGTTTTTCATTCTCATTCAGTGTATAGGCGAAAGCTCCGAGGCCTAGCCGCGAAGTCCGCTTGTCTCCGCCGCCATTGACCCTATAGGCTAGCGGGCTCTTTTGAAGGACTTGGGCTGGTTTGATTTGCAATTTTCGTCTGCGTGACGGCGGGATGAGAAACTGACGAATGTCAGTTATTCGTCAGGGAGCGCACCCTTCATTTTTTGCCCCCTTCGCGCACCAACAGAATCTGGTTTGCGCCCGAATGCTGCCGAGTAAGCCCGGTGGCTTCGTTTTGTAAAATCACTTTCTGGCCGCCGGGGCCGGCGCGGCAAAAGCCGACCTAGTCCCTACGCGGCTGCAGCCTCCCCGACAGCACCTTCCGGATCTTCCGCCGCGCTGCTCTCGCTCACGGCGGTTTTTCGCCCTGAGAAGCGGATTGCTCTTCCACTGTAATTGGAAGGGCCGATTCCGCAGCGTGAGCCTCACCGGCCACGCCTTAGGCCAAGAATTGGCCTATGGACATCCGAGGGGACGTTCACAATGTGCACGATGTTCACTCACAACGTTCACATCCCCGAGATGAGGGCTTGGCCATTCGCTTACCCCGCCTTCTGGGAAGGGTAGGTTGAGCTGTGGCGTGCGGGGCTCGTCCATACCATAGTCAAACATGCGGTAGTTTCTCAGATCTTTCGAAGTGTTCACCCTAACAGTGCTCGGACCGAAGGAGGCCGAGATGAGAATTATAGTTGAAGTAAAGGCATGAGCTATGAAGCGGTTGACCAGCCAAAGCAGAACACCCACCACGATCAGAACTTCGCAGGCAAGCCCGTCTGGCCAGCTCCACGGTGTTGCGCCACTGAATCCCTACTTACCGGACTTGTTCGTAGGAGATTTTTTGTCAAGAGTGGAAAGGAGCAGTTTCGCCGATGCCGGCGCGTGGATCGCACTATTGATGACGATGTCTTTGGCGCTGACTCCCTGCCCGTACAGCCTACCGTTACCATCGCCATCCGGGCGAAGCGTCGAGCCCTCCAGAGAGACCCCGGCAAACAATCCGCGAGAACGCGAATACGAAAGAACCTCAGCCCGAAATGTGACGTCCGTCGCGGCTGCAGCGTCACGGCCCTTGGGCCCGGCGGCAGCAGCCGCGTCGGCGCCGAGCTTGACCTGGCTAGTAAGAATGGAATCGGCCCCACGCCGATTCATCACCAGCAGAACGAAGTCGGTGGCCTGGCCGCCAATCTGAAACCCAACGCTGCCGCCCTCAAGAGCCATCATCGCAGGTGCGCTCCAACGCCCATTGAAATCCGGCCCGCTCCGGCACGTCAGCACGCCTCGGCCGTAACTGCCGCCGACGACGAAGGCCGCCTTCATCACCGAAGGCAGAACGATGACGCATTCCGCCTTGTCCAGAAGATCCTGCGGAATATCGTCGGGAACATTGAGAATCTCAACCATCACTTTGCCGGCATTCTCAATGCGATTGTTTTCGTCTTTTTGCGCAGACGCGGGTAGTCCAGCCAATGCAATCACAACCATTAAGGGGAAGATTCTTTTCATGGACGTGCTCCTTTGAGCCCGATCCTGTAATAAGTTCAAATATCCTGGGAACATTTGATCAATCCTAGCCTAACAAGTTCGTCCAGAAGAGGGCTGTACAAAAACGGACAGTTCTCTGATAGCTGTGGCTGTGTACCCCTGAATCCGACAAACGCACCGGGTCGCGCAGAAATCAGATCGGGTTGTCCCGTGGCATTCGAAATACCAACACCAAATGCACAGTCCAAGACGCGGTCGGAAGGAGTTGGGAGCTTGGGGCGACAGTGGAAAACCCGCCGTACGGAATGATAGGGGGGACGGTGGAAACGTCGGCATCATTCGAAGCCCGCTACGCGCCACTGTCCTACCCGACTGCGGGGGCGATCAGCTATTGTCGTCCCTACCGCGACCATTTGGGCTTCGGCCAGATTGTTCATACAATCCAAGGTAACAGCCGAAATCTCAGCGCTTCCCTCACAAGTCCTAAAATGTCGGATTTGTGTCATTGCAGACATCTTGGGCGACGTCTATTCTTCTTCAGGAGGTAGTAGATGGCACGGCGACGAGTTGGCTTGCATGGTTTTGATGGGATTGTAGCCCTGGATCTC
>CATPAM010000021.1 GCA_955651735.1 Candidatus Acidiferrales bacterium
ATATAGAAGATCGTCAACCCTGCGCCTTGTACCTGGTGTTCACTCACTCCCACGGGATTATGTCCAGTCTCACTGGCAACCAAGAATTGGCCGATTCGGCGAGTCATCTCCCACATGTACCAGAAGCCCAGCCCGACGATAGCGGCTAGAATTTCAAGGAAGCCACTCAAGTCCGCCGCACGCTCCCAATCGGCACACGCCGTTGTTGGCATAGCTCTCCGCCAACGCTCAGGCAAGAGAGCCGCTATCGGACCGGCGATGTATGTCCAGAAGAAATTTGTCCTCATAGCGCCTAGCCAGCGCCATTGTACTGACGCTGGTAGGTTTCCCCAACTCCTAGTGAGTTTGTCTACTGGAAATGTCCGTTCCAATACCCAGTTGTCCGGTTAGCGCGTTTATCAGGACTTATGTTGCCAAATTCTCTGGAATGAATGATCGCGCCGGGCGCGACTGTATGCTAGGCTCCAGCGCAAAGGAGGGCCCCAATGAAGCGACTAATCTCTGCGTTGTTTATATCATTGTTGATGTTGGTGATTTGTACGACCCGAACTTCGTCCCAGTCGACATCCGACGAAGAAACCCTCAAAAAGCTGGAAATTGAGGGAGCCAAGCATGCTGGTACGAGCGATGCCGATATCGCGTTCGGAAAGAGCGTTAATGCGGAACACGTGATAACGGTAGACCCGTTGGGTCACGTTAGCGACCAGACGCCGGGAGACGTTGAGAAAATGAGTTTAGGGATTAGAAAGGCTGACCCTGGCGTTAAGGCAAGCGTCGAAATTCAGGACATCAAGGTAAGAATTTCTGGCGACACTGCTATCGTGACATATTCAGGGACATACAACGCGACCGGCCATAAAGATGCGCGTTATGACGTTCCGAACGCGAAATTTGTGGCTGTCGATACGTGGCAAAAGCGATCTGGACAGTGGAAAGTTTTGGCTCAGGCATTCGTTGCGACTGATCAAATTCCTAGCGAGGTATATAAGCTCCCGCCACCACCTGGCGTGCAATAGCACCTGCGTTTACAGCTGAGAGCCCGAGCAGTACATGTCGGCTAGAGGCGCACTGCGTGCGTTTTGCCTAAATGGAGTTAGAAAACCACGTTTGTGTTCGATGTGCGCCACTTCCTCACGCGAAAGCGGCTTGATCTAATTTTTTTAAGCTAAAGGTAAGATCAGCGCGTTATGCGGCCAACTCAGTTGTCCGGTTTCCGCGTTAATCAGGCATGTGGATTACTTCCGGGTGCCCCGTGATACGCCCCTAATCATCTAACCAGCACCAGCGAAACCATTAACGTTCATCTTGGGAACAGAACGATGTACTTACATTCACTGGGCAGGCATCTTTTTCTGCCTGATACCACGACTTCATGGAAGAGGCTGGGTTTCAACTCTTAGCCTTGATCTAAGGACGAAGCGGGGTACCAAACCGCCTGGAGACGAGCTGCGCTTGCCATCCAACCTCGGCTAGAGCGTCTGAGTTTGGCACGAGACAGGGGCGAGTTTATGGTTTTTCACAAAGATGAAGTTGAAATTGGAAATTCCGGCTAGGAACCGTTTTGATCATCTCAGGTAATACGGGAGGGTAATACTCATGAGAAAACACAGGCTGATTTGCGGACTTCTGGTGGCAGGACTGGCGATGCCAGCCGTGGCGGGCACGGGGCGGGACGATGATATAAGGCGGATTCAGGCTGCCACGGATGTTTTCCGGGACATCGTGAATACGCCGGAGAGTTCTATACCGCTGGCTTTGCTGCAATCGGCGCAGTGCATTGCAATCATTCCGAGCGAAGTGCGCTTCGCGTTTATTTTTGGAGGAAACTACGGCAAGGGGCTGGTGACCTGCCGCGTGGGAGAGAAACCGTCGAGAAATTGGAGCGCGCCCGCGTTTGTGATGATTGGCGGCGGGAGCTTTGGATTTCAGATTGGCGGGGCAGCGACGGATCTGATTCTGGTATTTCGCAACCGCAGCGGGCTAACGAAACTGCTGAGCGACAAATTCAAAATCGGCGGCGACGCGACCGCGACAGCAGGACCCGTCGGGCGCCATGCCGCGGCCAGCACGGACTTGCAGTTGCGCGCGCAAATTTTGACGTATTCGCGCAGCAGAGGACTTTTTGCCGGCATCAGTTTGAATGGCGCTGTGTTTAAGCCGGATCAGGGCGGAAATGTGACGATGTACGGGTCTGACACGCATTCTGAAGATATTCTTAACGGCAAAATGCCTGCGCCGCACGAGGTTGCGGATCTGCTGGCGGAGATCACGAAGTACGCCCTGTAAGAGCAAAACTGAAAGTCGCTGCCAATCCGCGACGTGCTATTTCGTGGCGGCGTGGCTGGCTGTGTCGGATTATCGGACATCTGCAGAGGTACTCTCGTTGGCGATTGCACTTGTCCGGTTTCCGCGTTAATCGTCCACTGACAGAGCGTGTCGAAGACTCCGTGCGATTGAGTTCGCGGTGTCACTCGACGCTTGTTAACACTCGCCGTGCGGACACGTCTTCAAGAGAAAGGAATCCAAGGTTGGGGAGACCTCATATGTCAGCCCTACGACCAGTCCCTCTCATCGTGCTCGTCACACTGACGATGGGCATTTATATCGCCCTGATTGGCGGAGCGCATCAACAGACTACCGTTGCGTCGTCAGACCCACCAACGAGTGCGGCGCAAAAACAGGATCCTCCTGAAACCTGTCCAATTACCAAACCCCCGACTCATTCTTTTGTTCCGCCTTCTCCTTATTCTGCCAAGATAGCTGATGGTGCTTTTTGGTTCGGTACAAAAAGGCTTTGGACTCAACTACCTGAGGAGGGAATGTGGAAGGGCCTGCCGCACTACAAGCCTACCGATACGGCCTTCAGACAGAAGCTCTTTTGGGGGCGCGAAGGCTACGACAGGCATAATGATTCGCAGCCGATGTTGAAG
>CATPAM010000022.1 GCA_955651735.1 Candidatus Acidiferrales bacterium
GAACGAGCTAGTATTTTTGCTCGGCGTGCCCAATGGGCACGCTGCGGGCCGCGCCGTGGATTAGTTGCCGGATGTCCTTCGCCAGGCGCACGATGGAAATGACGGCAGTGAACCAAATGCCGTAGTAAATGGTTTGGTTCACGATTTGAGCGACTCGAAGGTAGTCGACAGGTCCTGAGGCATTTACGGACACGACCAGGCTCCCAGCCCGGATTAGAAAATACCAGAGCATCAATTCTCCGACGCGCGTGACAATGCTCATCAGCCAGTGAAAGCGCACCCAGTCGGGCCGAATTGCGTTGATACCTGCGTGTATCATCCCCAGGAGGATAAGAGCCACGATTGGAATGTAGAACCGGCTCCAAGCCGGAGAGAGGCTGAGAAAGGCCGCCGCCGGGCCAAAAATTAGAAACTGGGAGTGTTGCACGGCCCGAAGCCAAATGAGCGCGACAGCCAGGGCGATGAGTTGAGATATTGGCTTTGCGCGGGGAAGGCGCGGGCTGCCCTCGGGCAAGGTCATTGCAGGAGGGCGCATCCCGTACGGTTTCCGCGGGTCCCAGCGATCCGGAAATTTCGTAAAGTGCTGGTCCATCAGCCAAAAGATCAGCGTCACGATCGCAAACTGAATTAACAATTGATAGAAGAAGACTTGTGGAAAGGTGCCAATGGGCTGCCCGCTAGCGAACAATGCGGCGAAGATGACGATCACGATCACACTTGTCAGCCCCAAGTTGAACTTCAACACCCTGAGATAGAAGGGGAACAAAGCGGGACCAATAATCTGGCGGCCGAAGGAGACGTTGCGCTGCTCCTGGCGGTAGCGGCTGGCCACAACCAGCGGGTGCCCATGCTGCTTGAGGATAGCCTCCACTTCGGCTTCCGTGAGCGGTCTGCCATGCTCACCTTCCTTGTCCTCGATTTGCGAGGAGATGTTTTCGGAAAGCTCCTTGATGATGTCATCGGCCTGCGCTGCGGGGAGGAAGCTTTTCACGGATTGGAGATAGCGATCGACGATTTGCATAACGGCTCCTTATATTCCATAAACGCGCAAAACAGCGAGACCCAGTTGGCAGAGTTCCAGGGAAATCTGTGCTAACCAAAGGCTGGCTTGAGCGACGGTGCGCAAAGCGTCCGGGCCGGTACTCAGCAAGAGAGTGCCTGCCACGACCAGAGGCAAGAATCTCGAGGCAATGCGATGAAACCGCGAATACATACGTTTATCTCCTGACGATTCCGTTCAGTGAAGAATCGATGCTTCTCCATTCGGCGAGCAGTTGTTTGAGGATGGTCTTGCCGTCAGGGGACAAAACGTAAAAGCGCTTGTTCCGCTTGTCTTCTTCACGCCACTCGCTGACCAGCAGTCCCTGGGATTCGAGGCGGCGCAATAGGGGATACAGAGTGCCTTCGTCGATTTCCATGCCATGCTCGGCGAGAGCCTTGCGAAGCGTGTAGCCATACTGCTCGGTGCGGAGCTGCGCGAGGACGGCCAGGATCAAGGAGCCGCGGCGCAACTCCATACGAATGTTGTCGAAGAGATGGGGTTCGGTGGTCATACTGTGCATCACCCACTGTACGCCATACACTGTATGGTGTACAGTATAGGTTGCCAAGCCTTTTTTAGAGTTTTTTTGGGGAGAGCGGCAAGAGAGTGGTTTCGTCTCAGGGCTGAGGCTCACGGGAAGCGCTCTTTACGTGCTAGCTTCGGCCCATGGCCGGCGCTTTCCCGGCTGATGCTTAAGTGTCCAAGCGGGCACGCGGGTTGCGCGCGGACGGGATGCGAAGACAAAGAAATGACAGCATGGTGTGTCGCTTTTTGCTCGTGAGAGAATCTAAGACGCCATGGCACGAATACAGACCATCGAAGACAACAGACTTGAAGAAGCCCGTACCCGGAAGAAGTATTGGAAGCGCTGGGGGCCGTACCTGTCCGAGCGGCAATGGGGCACGGTGCGCGAGGATTACAGCGCGGATGGAACCGCGTGGGAGTACTTTCCTCACGACCACGCGCGCTCAAGAGCATATCGATGGGGCGAAGACGGCATCGGAGGCATCAGCGACCGGCACCAGATGATTTGTTTTGGCCTGGGGATGTGGAATGGGCGCGATCCCATATTGAAGGAGCGGCTTTTCGGCTTGACGGGCAACCAAGGGAACCACGGCGAAGACGTCAAGGAACAGTATTTTTACCTGGACTCGACGCCAACGCACAGCTACATGCGCATGCTCTACAAGTACCCGCAGGCGGAGTTTCCGTATGCGCAGTTGGTGGAGGAAAATCGGCGCCGCGGCAAAGAGCAGCCGGAATATGAGCTGCTCGATACCGGTGTATTCGCCGAGAATCGCTACTTCGATGTGTTCGTCGAGTACGCAAAGGTCGATGTCGAAGATATTCTGATTCGCATCACCGCGGTAAATCGCGGACCACAGAGCGCTGAGCTACAGATGCTGCCTTCCTTGTGGTTTCGCAATACCTGGTCATGGGGCAAGGACCCGCGCCGTCCCTCGGCGCGAATTGCGACCTGCGTGCCAGGAAGCCTGTGCACCGAACTGGAACACTGGCAGTATGGCAAAAGATGGCTGCTTTGCGCCGGCCACCTGGAGCTGCTGTTCACCGAAAACGAAACGAACTATCAACGGCTGTTCGGCGGGAAGAACCGGTCGTACGTCAAGGATGCCTTTCATGCCTATGTGATTGGGGGCGATAAAACGGCTGTGAATCCTCAGCAGGCGGGGACGAAGATGGCGGCGCTGTATCGGCTTGTGCTGGGCGCCGGCGAATCCGTGACGTTGAAATTGCGGTTGACGGATATGGAGCCGCTCGGCGGGATGGCCAGCAATTCGCCAATGGTGGCAGCCATCAACGCGCCGGGGCACGCCGAACGCGCGGAGGGCGTGCCGGGCACGAACGATTTTGGCGCCGGCTTTGACGATCTGTTTGCGCGGCGGCGGAAAGAGGCCGACGAGTTCTACGATTCACGCGTCCCCAGGGAATTGTCGGCGGATGCCAACCTGGTGATGCGGCAAGCCTTCGCCGGAATGATGTGGAACAAACAGTTCTATCACTACGACGTGCGCACGTGGCTGGAGGGCGACCCCGCTGGTCCGCCTCCCCCGAAAGAACGATTGCAGGGGCGTAACCGCGATTGGACGCACCTGTATAACGATGACGTCATCTCCATGCCGGATAATTGGGAGTATCCGTGGTACGCGGCGTGGGACCTGGCGTTTCACACCATTCCCATCGCGCTGATCGATCCGGATTTTGCGAAGGACCAGCTCATTCTGTTGCTGCGCGAGTGGTACATGCATCCGAACGGGCAATTGCCCGCGTACGAGTGGGCGTTCGGGGACGTGAATCCGCCGGTACACGCATGGGCGGCTTTTCGAGTTTACAAAATCGAGCGGCGCTTGCGTGGAGTTGCGGATCGCGGGTTCCTGGAAAAAGTGTTTCACAAGCTGCTGCTGAATTTCACCTGGTGGGTAAACCGCAAAGATCCCGAGGGAATGAATATTTTCGAGGGCGGATTTTTAGGGCTCGACAACATCGGAGTATTTGACCGCTCCGCGCCGCTTCCCACCGGTGGGCATCTGGAGCAGTCCGACGGCACGAGTTGGATGGGCATGTATTGTTTGAACATGCTGGCCATCGCGCTGGAACTGGCCAAGGAAGATCCTGCATATGAAGACGTGGCCAGCAAGTTCTTCGAGCACTTCGTGCACATCGCACACGCGATGAACGATATGGGCACGGCTGGACGTTCGTTGTGGGACGAGGAGGACGGTTTCTACTATGACGTGTTGCACCTGCCGAACGGCGAAGAACACTTTCTGAAGATTCGCTCGATGGTCGGCTTGATTCCGCTGTTTGCGGTGGAAACGCTGGAACCGGAAATAGTGGACCGCTTGCCGGGGTTCAAGCGGCGCATGCAGTGGTTCATCGACAACCATCCGGATATGCCGGAACACATCGAAACCACGCAACGCTCGGCGCGCGGCGTACGCCGGCTGCTCTCGCTGGTGAGCCGGCGGCAGTTGAAGCGCGTGCTGGAGCGCATGCTGGATGAGTCGGAGTTTCTGTCGGCATACGGAGTGCGCGCATTATCGCGGTTTCACGCGGATTTCCCGTATGAAGTTGTGGTGAATGGCCACGTGAGCCGCGTGACTTACGAGCCCGCGGAGTCGAGCACTGGGTTGTTTGGAGGCAATTCCAATTGGCGGGGCCCCATCTGGTTTCCGGTGAATTACTTGCTGATCGAGTCGCTGCAGAAGTTTCATCACTAC
>CATPAM010000023.1 GCA_955651735.1 Candidatus Acidiferrales bacterium
GGCTGCGATGAGGCCGACCCAACAACCTGGACGAAACCGGTGATCCGCCTCGGTATGTATGGACACGAGCCGTTTGCCAGGGCCGCTAATACGCCAGTCCTGCACCAAGCATTCGATCACCTTGTCGGTCCAGGCCGATGGCAGCCTCGAAGCGATCTCGGGACGTTCCCGATTCGGTTTCCGTCGCCTGACGATCCAGGCGACGCGGGCTGGCACGTGGATAGCAGTTTCCCGCCTGATATCGGCGATACCAATGATTTTCTGAACTGGCGCGTCAACGTGTTTTCGAAGGGAAGAGCCCTGCTGATGCTGTTTCTTTTCTCCGATGTCGACGAACGTGGTGCGCCGACCCGAATTCGCGTCGCTTCGCACCTGGATATCGCAAGGATTCTCGCTTCGGCGGGGGACAACGGTTTATCGGCGAGAGATCTAGCCGCTGCGGAGGGTTTTTCTGAAACGGCTGTGAGGCGTGAGGTACTGGCGACAGGGGACGCAGGCACGGTCTACTTGTGCCATCCCTTTCTGGTGCATGCAGCTCAGTAGGCAAATAGAGGGCGCTGCTATAAAGTTCTGCCAGACAACGGTTCACACCCGCCAAGAACTCATCACTCTCAAGATTAGGCGCTGAGTCCACAGCTTCGGCAATTTCGCCCTCGATGGTATAGGCGCGGGCGAGGCCAAGATGCGCAAGTGTGACGGTGAAAGAAAGATCGAATTCTTTCGCTCATCGGGGCTGCGAAGCCGTTGATGCGAGCGAGTGATTTTCGCTGATGAGTTTCGGCTTTGCGGGCTGCGGGCCAGTCATGCCATTGAGATAGGCCGTGACGCCACGGTACAGGCCTTCGGCGATGCGTTGGCGTTGACTACTCTCAAGCAGCAGGCCTTCATCGCTTGTATTGCTGACGAAGGAAATCTCCGAGAGCACTGCGGGCATATTTGCACCGGTCAAAACGACAAAGGGCGCTTGCTTCACTCCGCGGTTGGATTCTTGACGGCTTACAAGCTGGAGTTGCTTGGCAAGTGCTTGCTGGACATCCATGGCGAATTCCTTTGATTCTGTGAGTTTTTCGTTGCGCGCAATCTTCTTGATCAGGTCCGGAAGATTGTGAAGAGATGATTCCGCAAGTGCGTTTTCACGCGACGCAAGGTCCCTGGATTCTCGCGAGGTTGCCAGGCTCAGATAAAAAGTTTCGACCCCGCGCGCTTCGCGGCTGTCGCTCGAATTTGCGTGTATGGAGATGAAAAGGTCCGCGTTGGCATCGTTGGCGATCGCCGTTCTCTCCTCGAGTGACACATGCCTGTCATCTTTTCGCGTATAGACCACTTCCGCTCCCGGTAGGTTTTCCTTGATCAACTGGCCAAGCCGCAAGGCCACATCCAGGCAAAGGTCTTTTTCGAGAAGCCCGTGCGGTCCCATCGTACCGGTGTCATATCCTCCATGACCTGGGTCAATCGCGATACGATGGATTTTTAGACCCAATTCACGCGCCAGGGAAAGTCGCCTGCCCTTTTCAAAGGTTGGCGGTTGGGCATGGACATCGATCACCAGGCGATGCGGATCAGAAAGAAGTTGCGCGGAAAAGTCTTTTGCACCTTCTGCATCGAGAACGAGTCGGACTACTTCATCACTATTTTGTGCGACTCGCACCCACTTGAGTAACCCGTCTGCGGTCGGAACAATCTTTTGCTCAATCAATGAGCCAAGTCTAGCTTTATGCAGATCGAAATAGATGCGATCTGGCGAGTCAATCCGCGCCGACTCGTACTGAACTGTTTCGTCAAGCATGACGACAACTTGGGCATCGTAACCCATACTAAAAGCTTGGATTGCAGTCACTCTGGGCATGCTTTGCTCACCAATCTTCGTTTCTGCAGCTTCACGGCTCTCTGGCGGTTCTCGGACGTTGGAGCTTGAACTCCTCAGTACCGCTGCTTCGCGTTGCACGAGTCTCTCGGTTGCGGTTAATTTTCCGCGTATCACCTCCGACATCTGCATCATTGAAGAGTCTGGGAGGGCCACACCCGCAGCAAATAGTGCGGCAATAGCTACGCCCGTCCATATCCCCCGGCCGCCCAGATGAAAAGCAGCGGGCGGATGGTAGGTAAGCGATGGCATCGAAGGAAGGGTGACCAGTTCGTGCGAATCGCTGGATGGCGGCATGGCGAATGACACTGGCACCGAAATCGATTTCGGACGCGTTGTGGTTATGAATTTCAGTTTGGTAATCGCTTTCTCAACAAGGCCAGCAGATAAATTCTGGGACCCCGCAGCATAGCCTTCCAACAACGACCGGAAACAGATCTTATTGATATTTCTGGGAATTCCCTGGCTTTGCTCGGCAATCAAGGTCAAGGCCTCTGGTTCAAACAGCGATTTGCCTTGATACCCTGCTACTTTGAGGCGGTGCCTGATATAGCCTTTCGTTTCTTCCGGCGAGAGCGGTTCAAGATTTTGCACCAGCGTAATTCGCTGCAACAACTGCGCCAGGTGAGTCTGCCCGAGTTTCTCCCCGAGTTGTGATTGGCCGGCCAGAATAATTTGCATTAGTTTGGAATGCGTCGTCTCGAAGTTCGACAACATGCGGATCGTTTCGAGCACCGATTCATTTAGGTTCTGTGCCTCATCGACGATCAGGACAAAACGTCGGCCAGCCAGCATTTCAGCAAACAGAATCTCATTCAGTTTGTCGTGCATTGCCACGAGCCCCATGCCCGTGGAATCAACTCCCAACTCGTTCATGAGGTATTGAAAAAATTCGCGTGGATCGCAATGCGTCTGGAAAAGGAAGGCCGCTCGAGCGGTAGCGCGCAATCCTTCCAGCACTTGATTCAGGAGCGTTGTCTTGCCCATTCCTGGTTCGGCAATCAGGGCCAGAAATCCCCGGTCGCTTAGAATCGCTTCGGTTAGCGAGTCCAGCGCTTCGCAATGCGTGCGGCTCGGGTACAGGTATGCCGGGTCGGGTGTGACCCCAAACGGCTGTTCGCGCAATCCATAAAAATCCAAAATCATGACCAGAACCTCCACAACACGGGACTCGGGCAGTTTACGCACGAACCGAGGGGAATGGGAAGGAATGTCTCTGATGGACTTCTTTCATCGACGCATAAGGAAAAGACCCGTACCACAGCGACTTGGGTGTCGAGTCAAGTACCCGCAGCATGAGCGAAGGGCTCAGGTAGGTCGCCGGTTCGACTCAGGCCAGGCCCACCAGCCTTCACGCACGCGAGCTGATGCAGAAGCGTGGGTTCGTCCAGGCATCTCGCTTGTCTCTGCTTCGCTCGTGCCCGGAGGCAATCGGTTTGTCTACCTCTTGAAGAACACGGACACGCTCCCGCACTTCTATGTCGGTGTCACAGCTGATGTAGATGCGAGAGACTCAATCTTCGAGCGCGGCGACCGCATCGAAGAGAGACGGTCACTGACGAGTGGTAGCGAGTGGTCGTGATGGCTCAGAAGCCCATTTGAGCGCGCCCGAGATCCGTCAGATCCTCCTCGGTCGCACGACCCTTGAAGTCGACTTCGAAGTCCATGGCGGCGAAGTCGGGGGCCGAACGCCCTTGGAGAAAGGCTTGCCTTTGTTTCGGAAGATATGTGCGATTCTTCGGGCAGTCGGGCGCAGAGCCGATGTAGATGACGCTGGCGTACTCGCTGCCCGCGTGCTCGTCGCCGACGGCATGGCAGATGTCCGTGTGCCAGAACACCGTGTCGCCGGGCATGACCTCCGGAATCGAGACCAGGCCGGCGATGAGATCGGGATGCCACTCCGGGCTGACCCCGAGCGCACGGCCTGGGGCCGCGCCGCAAAGATCAGCCTCGTCCACGTCGTCCTGAACCGCGCGAAGGAGCACGTAGGCAATGCCCCCCGCGATCGGAATGAGGCGCAGAGTCCCGTCTTTGGGCCCTTGGCGTGTCAGCGCCGTCCAGCCCTGATAGGTGCGGAACATGCTGCACACCGCCGGCGACGGAATCTCATGGGTCTTTAACCGGTGCGTGGCGTCGAACGGGTCATAACCGCGCCAGTCACCGGCGAAGATGTTCTCGTACACCTTCTGATAGCCGGGGTCGATCCAACGCTCGACGGTGCCCGCATCCATGTGTGGGGAAAGTCCAAGCGTCTTGTCCCCGGGCTGCCGCCGCCGCACACGGTCAGCATACGTGCACTGCCGGTCGGGATTGAAGACGCCTTCGTATTTCCACAGGCGATCGAGAAAAGCACGCGTCTCGGCGAGCCTCGCGTCCTGACGCGCCATGACCTGCGGCCTGGACCAGTAGACGTTGAAGACTTGCGGCTTCCCGGCTTTCAGCGCTGAGAAGTACTTGTCGAGGCTTCGTTTCTCGCCTTCCCGTTCCTCGTAGTGGTTCGTCTCGAGATACTCGCCGACTTCCGCGAACCACTCGCGCGCGAGATCGGCGGGGAACACTCCGCGAACCACCGCACAGCCGGTGTTCCGGATCGACTGACCGATTGCCTCCGGGACCGTGTTGTTCCGTATGTCGCGGTAGTCGAGTTCCGGCACCACGGCGCGCCCTGCGGCGACCTCCCTGAGGATGATGTCGGCGGTTCGGCTGACGTGGTCCCTCACGTCTGCGTAGGCGCGTTTCAAGGCCTCGCGACGCGGCGCGAGCTTGCGCTTGAACGCGACGATCTGGTCACGTACGTCGACCTCTGCCCCCACAGCCGCTGCCCTTCCGCCAAAAGCCATGGTTTATCCCTCCTCCGTCCCGCCTCCGCGAAGACACGATTCAGCGCCTGCTTCGGAAAGATCGGGCAGTTCCCTCTCGGGCGCGACCGGCATCGCGATTGTACGTCCGGCGCTCGCTCGCCCCATTCGTAGGTACCTATTCATCCGGTTCTGGTCCACGCGCTTCGGTTAACCAGCCCGCATCAAACATAGAGCCTTTAACAAGCTCTCATGTGGGTTTAGCGGGTTCAACTCCCCTAGCGGCTGTGTCTTATCACCGCCCGACAATGCAGGTCAAGTCCACTCACTCCGCTTGTTTGCTGCAACGCCAGTAAATGTTAGCGGACTAAAAACAGCAGCCCGGCTAAATGCCCGACTTATCGTCCACTGGCGCCCAAATCAAGCAATCGATCGTCTTCTCTCATACGGTCACACTGAAGCCTTCTCCTTGACAGTCTAGGGGACTACGGATTATATTCCTAGTCCATCTAGGAGAGGTGGCTTCCGTGGACAAACGACTGGACCTGATGCAAGGCACGCTGGACATGCTGATCCTCAAGGCTGTCTCGCTGGGTCCACTGCATGGCTACGGCGTTTTGCTGCGCATCCAACAGATTTCAAAGGATCGCCTGGAGATTCAGCAAGGCTCACTGTACCCGGCGCTGTACCGGCTGGAGCATCAGGGCTGGATCACCAGCGAATGGGGCGAGTCGGAAAATAAACGGAAGGCCAAGTATTACCGGCTCACCGCGGCCGGGAAACGCAGATTCCAAACCGAAGCGGAAAAGTGGAATCGCATGACAGACGTCATCGCTGGAATCCTGGGTACAAAACCGGAGGAAGTATGACTCTTTGGAGCCGGGTTCGTTCGTGGCTGCAGGCAACGCTGCGGCGCTCGCGGATGGAGCGCGAAATGGACGCGGAGCTACGCTTTCACATGGATGCGTATGCAGAGGATTTGGTGCGCGGCGGCGTGATGCGCGAGGAAGCGAAGCGGCGCGCGCGAATTGAATTCGGCGGAATCGAGCGCGTCAAAGAAGAAGGCCGGGAGGCGCGAGGAACACAAATACTCGACCAACTTTGGCAGGACGTGCGGTACAGCATGCGGATGCTTCGCAAGAGCCCTGGCTTCACCGCGGTTGTAATCCTGACGCTTGGCTTAGGAATCGGGGCGAACACGGCAATATTCAGCGCACTCAATACGCTCCTGCTGCGTCCTCTGCCGGTCGAGAATGTCGAACGACTAACCTTTATCGTCTCCTTGCGAGAGGGATTCAACCCCTTCGGCACGTCGCTCCTTGAATATACCGCGTACCGGGACCGGAGCCATTCGTTCGTTAGCTGTGGACTGGCATCAGAGCGTTCCTTCAATTTGATCCAGCAGGGAGAGCCTGAGCGGGTACAGGGAGCGGCGGTTCTTCCCAGCTACCTGACCACATTGGGAGTCCAGCCGGTAGTTGGCCGGAGCTTCACGCCAGAGGAAGACAGACCGGGCGGGCCAGCAGTGGCGCTGATGGGCTACGGTCTGTGGCAGCGCCGCTTTGGAGGCGATCCGCACGTTGTTGGCCGATCGCTGGAGCTCGAAGGCAGGAACACCACAGTCATTGGGATTCTGCCTCCGACATTCGATCTGCCCGAAGCAGCCCAGATCTGGATTCCACTGCAAACGAATATCGAGGGCTTGCCGCTGGCCGAACGTGCGATGCATGCCTACTATATGGTGGCGCGACTCAAGCCGGGCGCGAACTTGCAGCAGGCGGATGCGGATCTGAAAGGAATTGCCCGCGAATTGGAGCAGGAGTTTCCACAGATTAGAAAGGGCTGGGGCGTAAGACTCATTTCGCTGCGCCAACAGCTACTCGGCGACCTAACAGGACAACTCAAGACGGCTCTTTTCGCGCTTGTTGCGGCGGTGGGATTTCTGTTGTTCATCTGTTGCGCCAACGTGGCGAGCCTGCTGTTGGCCCGTTCCGCCGCCAGGCAGCGGGAGATCGCCATTCGACTGGCGATTGGCGCCAGCCGCGGCCGCCTGGTGCGCCAGTTGCTGACCGAGA
>CATPAM010000024.1 GCA_955651735.1 Candidatus Acidiferrales bacterium
CGATATATGCGATGCGTGGCCACCCGGAAATCGGAATCCTTGGCGGCGAAAATGTTCGGCACGAAGGTCTGCGGGTTGCGATCGATGAGCGGAAACCACGTGCTCTGCACCTGCACCATGATGTGGTGCCCTTTCTTGAAAACATGATTCGCGGTGTGCAAATCGATTGCGAAAGGCGTTACCACTCCGGGCGTGATCGGCTCTGGTTTCTCAAACGAATTGCGGAAGCGCCCGCGAAATATCTCGTCCGCAATCATCAATTCATACCCGGATAGCTTCCAGTCCTGCGGGTATTTTTGCGGATAAACATCAATCAACTTCACCACCCAGTCCGCGTCGCTGCCGGTTGTTGAAGCAAACAGCTTCGCGGTGACCTGTCCTACCAGCGTAACGTCCTCCGCCAGTTCCTCCGTCTGCCACGTCAGTACATCCGGCCGCTCATCCACAAATCGCTGGTCCTGCACCAGCCAGGTGTACCAGCTCCCCGGATGGTCCTCGGGATAGGTCATGTCCACCGGACGATTCCGGTATGGCACCGGATGCGCCGGATCGCTCTCGTACGAATCAAAGGCCTCCGCCGCGCCCGTCTCCGGCGCTTCGAACGACAACTTGCCGTTCTCACGAAAATAAAGATTGCGCGGCCTCGCTTCCCGCGGTGGCCAGGCGTCGAACGCCGTCCACGTGTCGCTGCCGGTCTGAAACATCATCGCTTCCTTCAACGGCAGTTTCCCTTTGTCCTTCAGCCAATACGCAAACCACGGCGCTTCGATATTTCGTCGAAAATACACCGCAGTGTCGCTGCCAAACGGAATCTCCCCCAGCGACTTCCCCGGCCCGTTCCCCCCGCCGCCATGATTCCACGGGCCGGCCACAATAAAATTCAGGTTCTTCCTGTCTAATTTTTCCAATCGCTCGTACGTGGCCACCGGCCCGTAAAAGTCTTCCTGGTCCCACCAACCCGCCACATTCAGATTCGGCACTGTCGGCTCCTTCAAGCCGTATGCCACCGCGTGCCGCTTCCAAAATTCGTCGTAATTCGGGTGCGCTGCAAACTCGTTCCAGCTTGGAATCCTCCCGTGAAAGTATTTCGCGTTGGCGTTCGAAAGTGGCCCGAGCCGCAAATAAAAATCGTAAACGTCGAAGCGATCAAATGGAAAACTGTAATTCTCCGTGGAAGTCTCCAGCAGCGGCGCGTATTCGAACGCGTAGCTCAGCCGGAACGCCCCGTTGTGAAAAAAGTCGTCGCCCAGCCAGGTATCCCCCATGCAAGCCTGCTCCGAAGCCGCCTTCAGCGCTGCATGTGGGTTCACCATCCCCATGGTCACCAGAAATCCGTCGTACGAAATCCCATCCAGCCCCACGCGCCCGTTGTTCTGCGGCACGTTTTTCACCAGCCAATCGATGGTGTCGTACGTGTCCGTGCTCTCGTCCACTCCCTTTGCGTCCGCCGCGTCGTGAATCGGCCGCAGCATCACGAATTTTCCTTCCGACCCGTAGCGCCCGCGAATATCCTGAAACACAAAAATGTAGCCATCCGGCACCATGTCCGCATACCGGTAAATCATGTTGCTAACGCCTTTGTCGGGCGACGAAATCCCATAAGGCGTTCGATTCATCAAAATCGGCAGCGCCTCCGCTGCATTCTTCGGCGAATAAATCTCCGTGTGCAGCTTCACCCCATCCCGCATCGGAATCATCACTTCGTTCTTCTCGAACCGTCCCGCAAAATCCACCGGCATCTGCCGCGCCGCCCAAAACGAAGGCGCAAGCAAAACCGCAAAAGCACCCACCAGCAATACTCCGACACGTCTGTGAATCAATCGCATATCTCTGCGTGACCTCTGTTTACCCTGAGCCGCGAAGGGTGCTCCGCCCTCTATGAACTCTCTGTTAATTGCGAAGCCTTTTCCTATTGCAGCAGCGAAATCTCCACGCTCGAAGGATGCTCCTTCGACCGGTAGATCTTCTGTGTGGCCTTCACAAAATCCGCTTCCTTCGCCTCAAAAATGTTCGGCACAAACTTCTGCGGATTCCGGTCAATGATCGGGAACCACGTGCTCTGCACCTGCACCATGATGCGGTGCCCTCTCTTGAACACATGGTTCGCCGTGTGCAAATCAATCGCAAACGGCGTGACCGCGCCAGGCGTAAGCGCCTCCGGCCGTTCAAACGATTTCCGGAATCGCCCGCGAAACACTTCATCCGCGATCATCAGCTCGTATCCCGAGAGCTGCCACTTCTGCGGATAATTTTCCGGATATACGTCGATCAACTTCACGATCCAGTCGCTGTCGCTCCCCGTCGTCGCGGCAAACAGTTTCGCCGTCACCGCCCCGGCCAGCGTCACATCCTCCTTTAGCTCCTCCGTCTGCCAGCTCAGCACGTCCGGCCGGTGCTCCACAAAGCGCTGATCCTCCACTAGCCACGTGTACCATCCGCCCGGATGATCGTCCGGATAGGTCATGTCAATCGGCCGGTGCCGGTAAGGAACCGGATGCGCCGGATCGCTTACGTAACTGTCAAACCCTTCACTGCCACCCGACGCCGCAGTCGGGGCCTCAAAGGAAAGTTTCCCATCCTCGCGAAAATACAATTCGCGTTTCTTCGCCTCGCGTGGCGGCCACGCATCGAATTGCACCCACTTGTCGCTGCCCGTCTGAAACAGCACCGCCTCCTTCACCGGCAGCTTTCCCTTATTCTTGAGCCAGTACGCAAACCAAGGCGCCTCGATCTTCTGCCGAAAATACAGCGCCGTATCGCTGCCAAACGGAATCGCTCCCAGCGAATTGCCGCGCCCGCCGCCCCACCCGCCGTGATTCCACGGCCCGGCCGCCAAATAATTCAAGTGATCCGGATCCTCTTTCTCCAGCAGCTCGTAAATTTTCATTGGCCCGTAAAAATCTTCCTGATCCCACCAGCCTGCCACGTTCAAGTTCGGCACCTTCGGCTTGGTCAACAAATACGGCATCGCCTGCGCTTTCCAGAACGCGTCGTAGTTCGGATGCTTCACAAAATCGTTCCAAGTCGGCAGCATCCCATGAATATATTTCGCATTGGCATTCGCAAGCGGCCCCAGCCGCAAATACCAGTCGTACGTATCGAAGCGGTCGAACGCAAACTTGAAATTGGTCTTGTCCGTCTCCATCATCGTCGAGTATTCGAATCCATAGCTCAGACGGAACGCCCCGTTGTGATGGAAGTCGTCGCCCAGAAACATATCTGCCGGCGAAGCCTGCTCGGAAACGGCCTTCAGCGCCGGATGCGGCTCCAGCATGCCCATCACCGTCAGCCATCCGCCATAAGAAATCCCCAGCAGTCCCACGCGCCCGTTGTTCCGCGGAACATGTTTCACCAACCACTCGATCGTGTCGTAGGTGTCCGTCCCTTCGTCGATGGCCTTCGGATTTTTCGCGTCGCGCACTGGCCGCTGCATCACAAATGTTCCTTCCGATCCGTACCTCCCGCGAATATCCTGAAACACAAAAATGTAGTCGTCCGGAATCATCTCCGCATAGCGCCCCAGCTTCCGGCTGAACCCTTTTTCATCGACATTGATCCCATAAGGCGTGCGCTCTAGCACAATCGGCAGTGCCTCCTTCGCGTCCCTCGGCGCATAAATCTCCGTATGCAGCTTCACCCCATCCCGCGCCGCAATCATCGCCTCCGTCTTATCAAACAGCAGCGACCAATCCCTTCCCTTCTCCTCCCCCTCCTGAGCCCCACCAAGTCGAATCGGCAGGAAACGTCCCGCGCTCAACAGAAAGAGCAACGCGACAATTCGAGAATGGGCTGATCGCATTTGACTCCAATCAGTCGACGGTGGACTGTTTTCTCTTATCTCACCGCGACAAATGGCGAGAGGATATCACGATGGAGTCATTTTCTGCGGCCTCTGTGCTCTGATCTCCGTGAGCTCTGTGGTAACTCCGAATTGCCCGTTTCTATGTGTATCTCTGCTACAATAAACCTGCTAGACCGCACCTGAGAATCAAGGAGATTCGTCCGGGCTGCTGGTTGCACCAGCAGCTATTTTTGTCTGCGCAACGCAAACGCGGCATTGAAGCGCCAGCATCTTGCCGCCGAATTCGCACCACCATGACCCAAAACATTCGCAACATCGCCATCATCGCCCACGTCGACCACGGCAAAACCACTCTCGTCGACGCCATGCTCCGGCAATCCGGCATCTTCCGCGCCAACGAAGCCCTCGTCGAGCGCGTCATGGACTCCAACGACCTGGAGCGCGAGCGCGGCATCACCATCCTGGCCAAAAACACCGCGCTCTTCTTCCACGACACCAAAATCAACATCGTCGACACCCCCGGCCACAGCGACTTCGGCGGAGAAGTCGAGCGCGCCCTGCGCATGGTCGATGGCGTGGTCCTCCTCGTCGACGCCAGCGAAGGCCCGCTCCCGCAAACGCGCTACGTCCTGCAAAAAGCCCTCGCCGCCAAGCTCCCTCCGGTCGTCGTCCTGAATAAAATCGATCGCGCCGACGCCCGCCCCAAGGAAGTCCTCGATGAAATCTACGACCTTTTCATCGACCTCGACGCCACCGAAGACCAGCTCGATTTCCCAGTCGTCTACACCAACGCCCGCGACGGCATCGCCCATCGCAAAATCGGCGACGACTCCAAGGATCTCCTCCCGCTCTTCGAGACCATCGTCAAATCCATCCCCGCCCCTCCCGGCGATCCCGAAGGCGTCCTGCAAATCCAGGTGATGAATCTCGATTACAGCGATTTTCTCGGCCGCATCGCCATCGGCCGCGTTTTCAACGGCACCATCAACCGCGGCACCGACG
>CATPAM010000025.1 GCA_955651735.1 Candidatus Acidiferrales bacterium
CCAGCCTTCCGTCCGATCCAGTATCCGATCTGATCGCCAAAGATGGCGCAGGCCATCACCGGAGCCAACAGCCAGCGCAGGGGAACCACACCCGCCGCCGCAAAAATGCCCGCCGTAACCAAAAGGGAATCGCCCGGCAAAAAAAAGCCGACAAAAAATCCGGTCTCCACGAACACAATCGTGCAAACCAGTGGTACGCCGCCGCTACGGATGAGTTCTTTTAGTCCTTCGGGGTCGTAAAGCGAGCGGAAAAAGTGAAGGATCGATTCGAGCACGCCGCGTTGGTCCTCACCGGATTCATTGTGGCTCTCAGCGGCACAAGCTCAAGAGCTCGTTCGCGAGCCGTAGTCAACACGCCACAGCCAATACGGTAACAGAAAACGCCAAGGTCGTGTCCGCATTCGTGCCAAAGCAGGCCCGCACCGGCAAACACCGCGTACCATGCACTTAGGCTCCTCATCGCACCGCCTCCGCCAGCCACAGTTGAGCTTGCTCCTGCGCGTCGTACTCGCGCACGTTTGGCCCGCGTGCTAAGAACTTCTGTATTCTTGGCAGAGCGCTGCGCGCTGCCGCCGCGCCTGCCTCTATCGCCTCATCGGCGCGCTCGAAATCGTCCCACGCCAGCGACTGCACATCCGGTCGCAGCACCAGGTCCGCGTGCCGCTCCCAGACTTCGTGTTGATGCTTTTGCGCCGCGGTCACCGCCCGGCTGACTACCTGGAAAATGTTGCTTGGCGTTCCGCGATACCCGTCTTGCACTCCCACCGAGACACCCAGCACATACTCCGCGCCCAAGTCGCGTGCCGCCCGCGTCGGCACCGGCGCCACCAGCCCGCCGTCGGCAAGGCAGCGCGTGCCAATCTCTACCGGCTCAAACAATCCAGGGAACGCGCAGCTTGCGCGTATCGCATCAATTAAATTCCCGTGCGTAATCACCACCGGCTCGCCGCTGTTCAAATCCGTGGCCACCACCGCCATAGGGATGTGCAAGTCCTCGAACTGGCGGGCCTCGAAAACGCGTTCGATCAGGTCGCCCAGCCGGTGGTTACTCGCAAAGCCAAGCCGCGAGACGCGCCACCGCGCAATGTCCCGCAAGCGCAGCGTCCTGCAAGTAGCCATGATGCGGGCCAGCGACGCACCGCTCGCGTACGCCGCGCCCAGAATGCTGCCAACGCTGGTTCCCGCGATACAAGAAATAGGGATGTGGTGCTGTTCCAGCACCTGAAGCACGCCCAGGTGCGCAAAGCCGCGCGCGAACCCCCCACCCAATGCCAAACCAATTCCTGGCCGGGTGGCCGGTGTTGCCCGTTCGAACGGGCCGAGTTGGTGGTTGTGCGCCACGCCTAGAGAATGCCAGCACTCGCACGGCGCGCCAATGGGTCGCGCGTCCCGAAGAAACAGTACGGATGTACTCTGCGCCGCTCACCGCTCAAAAATTGAGGAAATTCTGAAACAGTACCTTCTTACTACCAACCTGCCCTCTCCGTACCATTCCCCTCCGCAGTACGTCGCGCGATTCTCTCCTGCGTCAGAACCCACCACACGGAGGGGGCATGCACAGCGCATTTGCAGCGTGGATCGGCCAGCCGATAGTCCTGCAGGTCGCACTGGGAGATATAAAGGTTCCGCTCCGTGGCAAGCTGCTGAAAGAAGGCGGCGATACCCTGAGGGTGCGCATCGGCGATAGGTGGGACGTAGATATCTACAAGACAATGGTTCTGGCCGTGGAGGAGGACTCCATGGCCACGGTTGCCGCCTGAGGAGGGGGTTGAACATGGACAGCTCAGTTCCCAAGTACGTGACGCAAGGCCGGGCCGCTATGTTGCTGGGCATTCCGGAGAACGAGCTCTCCCGGATCTCCAATGAATCCGGACTGGGGCACACCGAGCGTGCCGGCGACCAGGAAGAAATTTTCTTTACCTATGAAGAACTTCGCAAGATTTGTCTGATGACTGTACATCAGGTGAATTAAAAGCGAAACTTTCCTCCAGCCTGCTCTGCTGTATCCCCAACCCCGGGGTCTTCCTACCCCCCGAAGACCCGCGGTTTTTTTTGCCCGCGAAACAACACGCTGCTTTTGTTGTAGGATGCCTTCCGCCTTAGGTTGTGGCAGTTCAAAAAAATGGGGAACCAATGAAATCAATTCTAAACGGCGGCAAAGCACTACTGTCGCTGACGTTGTTGCTTTGTCTCGCCGCGCTAGTCCCCAAGTCCCGCCTTGCCGCCGATGAGGCGTACGACCTTGCCATTCTTAACGGCCGCGTGATGGATCCCGAATCCGGCCTGGACGCTATCCGCAATGTCGGCATTCGCGCCGGAAAAATCGCGGCTATTTCTGCCACGCCTCTGGGTGCCAAGTCCACGATCGATGCAAGAGATCTCGTCGTTGTGCCGGGTTTCATCGACCTTCATGAGCACGGCCAGGAGCCTCGCAACTATGAGTTCCAGGCCCGCGACGGCGTCACCACATCCCTCGAACTCGAAGCCGGCACCGGCGACATCGATAGCTGGTACGCCGCCCGCGAAGGGAAGGCGTTGATCAATTTCGGCGTAAGCATCGGCCATATTCCTGTGCGCATGAAAGTGTTGGGCCCCCAGTCAGGCATGCTTCCCACTGGCGACGCCGCCCATCGTGCTGCTACTGCCGAGGAGCTCAGCAAGATGACCGCTGCGATCGACAAGGGATTTCGTCAGGGTGCGCTCGCCGAAGGAATGGGCGTGAACTACACGCCGGGCGCCACGCACTGGGAAATCGTGGAAATGTTCCGGGTCGCCGCCAAGTACGGCGCATCCGTCCACGTTCACTTGCGCTACGGCGGGCTGAGGGAACCCAACACCGGCCTTGCGGCCCTCGAAGAAGTCCTGGCCGCTGCCGTGGCGACCGGCGCTCCTCTGCACGTCGTGCACATTACCAGCATGGGTCTGAAGTACACGCCGGAGCTAATCACCATGGTCAAAGGGGCGCAAGAGCATGGTCTGGATGTCACCACCGAATGCTATCCCTATACCGCCGGGAGCACCGCGCTACAGTCCGCCATCTTCGATCCCGGCTGGCAAGAAAATATGGGCATAACCTACAAAGATGTGCAGTGGGCTGCCACTGGCGAGCGTCTGACCGCAGAAACCTTCGAGAAATACCGCAAGCAGGGCGGCATCGTGGTGATTCATTCCATTCCCGAAGAAGCGGCGCGCACCGCAGTGGCCAACCCCATCGTCATGATCGCCAGCGACGGTATGCCCATCACCGGAGCGAAAGTGCACCCGCGCGGCCAAGCCACATTTTCGCGGGTGCTCGGCCACTACGTGCGCGAAGAAAAGGCTCTCGATTTGATGACCGCGTTGCGCAAGATGACCCTGATGCCTGCCCAGCGGCTTGAAAAGCGCGCCCCAGCGTTCAAGGAGAAGGGGCGCATGCGAGTGGGAGCTGACGCCGACGTAACCATCTTCGACCCCACGCGCGTGATCGACAAGGCCACCTTCGACGAGCCACTGCAATACTCCGAAGGGATTCCCTTCGTGCTCGTCAATGGCGTCTTTGTTGTAAAAGACAGCCAACTCGTCGATGGTGTTCATCCTGGCCGTGCCGCGCGGGCGCCTGTCACCAACTAAAATGCGCCCGCGCCAACAAACGAATCCTAGCGGAGCCGCGCGTTGATTCAGCCCGCGAACGCCGCGAAAAACTCCGGCGCCCGCCACGCTGTCCTCGCCGGTTTTCTTGGCTGGACGCTCGACGCATTCGATTTCTTCGTAGTCGTTTTCCTCTACGACACACTGGCTCACCAGTTCGGCGTCCCGAAAAAGAGCATCGTCTTCACCGTCACCGCAACGCTCGCCATGCGTCCACTCGGCGCGCTCCTGTTCGGTCTGTTCTCAGACCGCTACGGCCGGCGCGTTCCGCTTATGCTCAACGTTCTCTATTTTTCAATCATTGAAGTGCTCTGCGGTTTCTCGCCCAACTACACATTCTTTCTGATCATGCGCGCGCTCTTTGGCATCGGCATGGGAGGAGAATGGGGCGTCGGCGCATCGCTGGTCATGGAAGCCGCACCCGTGCGTTGGCGAGGGATTCTCAGCGGCATCTTGCAGGCCGGCTACTCCGTCGGGTACCTGCTGGCCGCAGTCGCCGCGCGATTTTTGCTGCCGGCATTCGGCTGGCGCGCGATGTTTTGGGCCGGCGCGGTTCCGGCGCTTCTCGCGCTCTACATTCGAACCAAGGTGCCGGAGTCCGAGGCCTGGAGGCAGCACCGTGCCGCCAGTACCGGCGAAGTGCTGCGAGTCGTGGCCCACGAATGGAAGCGCTTTACGTATCTCATCGCCCTGATGACCTTCATGATGTTTCTCTCCCATGGCACGCAGGACTTGTATCCGGACTTTTTGCAGGAAGTGCACAAGTTTTCTGGGGCAATGCGCGCCAATGTGGCCATCATTTACAACTGCGGAGCGGTCGTGGGCGCCATCATCTTCGGGCATCTCTCGCAAGTGGCAGGCCGGCGCAAAGGCATGATGGCGGGTCTGGGCTTGGTGCTTCTTGTAATTCCGCTGTGGGCCTTTGGCCAAACGCTTCCGCTCATCATTTTGTCCGCTTTCCTGATGCAAGCAGGAGTGCAAGGCGCTTGGGGTGTAATTCCGGTGCACTTGAACGAACTATCTGCGGACGCCGCCCGCGGCTTAATGCCCGGCCTTGCCTATCAACTCGGGATTCTGCTGGCCTCGCCCACAAACTCCATCCAGTACGCCCTGCGCGACCGCGTCGGCTACCAGTGGGCCATCGCCGGCTTCGAAATCGTAACCATTGCCGTGCTCACCGTCTTGCTCTGGACAGGCAAGGAAGATCACAGCCACAGCTTCGTCCGCAACTCGTAGCGCAGGTTTCCGCTCGTGTCAGCGTCAGAAAGCAAGCCTATCCGCCAAAGCTCAGGTCTACCCTGCCTGCCCTGAGCGAACGCGAAGGGAGCCTCGAAGGCCCACCTTTGGACCTGAAGTCTTTTTGACCTCTACTCAACTACCGAAGAAATCATTTGGGGCTCTCACACCCTATTTTCCTAAGGGCGCGCCGATCAAGACCAGTTCTTGATTGTTGGCCACAACTGCTGCAGGGGAATCTTCGGCTGGCGGCAGTAGTAGTTGGTGAAGTGCTCGTTGGGCATGGCGTAGGGGTGGCCCACCTCGCCTGCAGGTTCGATGGAGTTGAAGTACCGCTCAAGATCCCGCCGGCTGATGCCCAGGACGATGACGCTCTCGCCGGTGTACTCCCGGGGTCCCCAGAAAAAATAGCTTTGGTGAGGGCTGATGGCTTTGGGAAGGCCGTACTTCGGCCCGAATAGATCAATCGCTGCGGCCTGGCCGTACGTGCCGGCGAGGATCGCCGTTTTTGTACGGACCGCCGGGGGTAGGGAATTGTAAATTCGGGCCGCTTCGACGGTCATCTCTTCCCATCCGAA
>CATPAM010000026.1 GCA_955651735.1 Candidatus Acidiferrales bacterium
CCGGCTTTTGTTTTTTAATCATGTGGTTTGTGAACGAAATTATGGATTAAAGAAGCCCTCTGTTTTCAATGCCGAATTAGACTGCAGCGAACAGGGTTTTGTGAACAAGCGCGGGAGAGTAACCAAGCAAACCCGCGATTTGCCGAATTGTATTACCCTCTGCACGCAACGCTAGGAGCCGCTGGCGTTCAAGACCTCAGCTACTTGTCATTTTCTTTGTAAGGTTTGTGAGGGTTGGTATCGGGTTCATTGTAAGGGATGGTATCCGATTCACTGTAAGGGATGACATCCGGTTCTTTGTAAGGGATGGTATTCGGGGGGTAGTGCGTAACTCCGATTTTTCCAGTTCCGTTGCACGAATCACAAACTTCTCCATTCCGCTTACCTGTTCCGTGGCATTGCGGGCAGTCCGTTTGTGTTGGTATATCGTCTGGCATGCTACCTCCTGCTACGACCACGCCGAGCCAATGGTTCAATCTACTACAAATTGGACATCCACAGCGCGGGCGTAGCTCATACATTCGGAAACGCGAAGTGGCTTGTGGGCTTCTTGGCGATACTGAATCAGGGACTGTACCCAGCTCTCGAAGCACTCGGACTATAGAGCGGCCTATCGGAATCGAACCGACACCTGAACCTTGGCAAGGTTCGAGTAGCTAAATCTAACGCGCTGGAACGGCGGCACTTACTAGATATTGAGGAACCCTTAATTGGAAAACAAATGGAAAATGAAGCCCGTAGACTGAATGACCAGACTACTTGAGCTTTGCATACTCGGACTTGGCAGCCTTAAGGATGGGAATGTCGGGGTCGGCGTCTTTCCACAGCGCTAAGAAATCCTGATAGGCAACGCGGGCTTTGGCAGTAGCGCCGGAGAGAGTGTAGGCGCGGGCGAGACCGAGATGGACCAGTGCGCCGATGGGTTCGTTGGAACACCACGCCGCGCTGGTCGAGGATTTTCTGGAACTCGGCCGCGGCCTCACTGCCTTGATGGGCGGCCAGATAGGCTTCCCCGCGCACACAAACGGGAGCAAGGACTACGACTCGTGCTGAGTCCAACGTGGACTCCGGGAAGAAGGGCTGCATGGTCGTCTTCTGATTTCGGTCTAGAGGCACAGCCCTGAGTCTGTAGGTCTGGCGCTGCCCTACAATATAACCAGCGACCCGTTCGATAATCCATGCAATCTGAGCGTCACTGAGTTTGGGTAAGAGCATGGAGAAACTCCGGTCATTACCCACGGTATCATGCGTGGGTCCTCGCGCAAGCCTCCCCCCGATGCCCGGAGTATAATCCGTTCTCGAATCAGAACGCGCAATGAACCCCACCTTCGAGCAAACGCTAATCGAGGTCTGGCGGCAGGCCCTCGTCGAGAACGCCGACGTGGTTGAGCTAGACACAGAGCGTTACCCCGTTCGGCGGACTCCCAAACGAGGTTTGCGGCAGGTGGATTTCGTGTCCGACGGGAACGAGATTCGTGGGCTGGAGCAGAACCCAGAAACGAAATCCCGTTGGGCACAACTGGCACGGTCTGGGAAGAAGGTGATGCAGTTCCTGAGCGAGGGGCGATACGTGGCAAACGTGGTTGATGGGAAAGTGAATTTCTACGGGAGGCGACCGGGGACAAATCGCTGAGCCACAATCTTTGGCATGAAATCCGATGCGAGCCCATCAGTCCTCTGAAGTTCTGCTAGACTCCGCTTCATGGCAGACGCGCCGGACTCAAAATCCGGTGGCCGCAAGGCCGTGATGGTTTGACCCATTCTCGGGCACAATTTCAAACGATTTGGAGGCTCTCATGCTCGTGCGGGGATATTGCTACTACTGCAAAACCGCTACGACTCTTGAAGTCACACACCAAGGAACAGAAAACGCAATCGAAGGAAAGTGCTGTATCTGCAATCGCCCATTCGCCGGAGCGTTGCTGCCCGTGGACCCACAGGAAACTGCACCGCACAAGAAGATTATCAAAGTCTTTTAGGCCAGCCCTACCATTCTCTAGCTCACGACTTCTGAAATCACGCTGGATAGCGAGTATCGAAGTCCGCTTTCGTCAGCAGGGTCGCAATTGGAAACGGCAGTCCCGGCGATATTCTAGTTATCAACGCTCGTAGCTTCGCGTCGTCCGTCAGTAAGAAATCCACATACGGTAGCGCCATTAGATGCTGTTGGTCCATGAAGTTGTTGCGATTCATCTGGCGGTTTTCACGCCAGCTATCGTAGGTTGCCAACGACTCTACAGCGAATGCCGGGAAGTCTGTCAGTTTGGAGCTATCCAGGAACTGCCTTTTACTATCTCCGTCAATGACGACGCCAGCAGGAGTTTGCGTCGGGAGTAAGCCTTGGATGTAACGCTTCTCCATCCTACGGAGAAAATCAGGGCTGAGTTTGCCAGCACGAAATCGGTTGCCGCTCACCCGATTGGAATCGAACGCCTGCTGGAGGCTTTGTTTAAGAGGATGATTTTGTCCGATGCCGCGCAGGTGCGCGACGAAGTCTCGACTATTTCGTTCTGCCTGGACACCACTTAGATCAGCAATGACATCAACGACGCTGCCAATCAATTGTGGCTCGGCCTGGATTTTGAGAAAGCGAAGGAATGCAGCCGTAGCTTCTCTTCGCTGTACAGACCTGCGCTCGTAAATCCAGCGAGGTTGGAGAGCATCCATAAAGTCGGTCTTGGCTGCACCGCGTACAGGGTTGGCGTCTTCGGCTGCTTCGGCCCAATGCATTGGTGAGAGCACGAAGGTGGCGGTCCCTGCCCCGGCGAGTTGCTGTAGATGCTGCTTGTATGCATCCGGTCCCTCGTGTGCCGTAACAATGAAGTTCAGATCGCAGAAGACGAAAGGCATGAGTCAACTCGGAAACGCGAGCAACTGAAGTTTCTCCTCTGTCATATTACGACAGTGCCCGTACAGAATGCGCTCATGGGGCGACGCACAACTGACCTGAAGAGCGTTCGGCGGCAGGTGATAGCCCATAAGCGCCCTGAAGTAGACCCCGCGAGCAAGAAATTCAAAGCCCAGGCAATTGCAGACCGTATCCGTGGATGGAGTAGTCCAAAATTCACGGGAGTGCGCGTCTGTGCATACGATGATGATTACCGCCATATCCGGGGGAAATCCTCATCGGTATAAACAGTGCGAATTTGGTTTGTTTCGGTCTGTCGCAAACTGACTTTGACGCCAGGAATTCGTCCCCCGGTGGAGTCACTGA